>JAYTTH010000518.1:0-11652 GCA_043745515.1 Pseudobdellovibrionaceae bacterium
ATTTGGCCTTTTAACTTTGTCGGCTTTTGCCAAACGAACAGCGCCCTTTAGCTTCGTATTTTTTCTAAGTGCCCTGACTCTGATTTTTTCGTTCAACCAAATGTGGGTTGTTCAAATAAAACGAAAATTTTATACGCTGCCCGCAGTGGTCTTTCAATTGCCGTTGCTTCTTATTCCGATCTACAAATCCGAAATGTCTGTTCGAATGGATTTTTTAGTGTTTGGCTTTTCATTTATTACAGGCCTCCTTTTAGACCAATTTTTTTCAAGTCCCTACCCTTTTAGTTCGTTTTTTGAATTTGAATTTTACAAATCTATTAAAAATAAAAACCGCTTGCCCATTCCCAAACTCCAAGAATATTTAAAGCGCAATCTAGGTAATTTCGTACTAGGGCAAATTTTTGTAAAAAACTACAATGAAGCTGGTGCCTCTGAAAAACTTCAATTCCAAAAAGATTTATTACCTAGCCTTTTGATTTATTGGGTTTCTAGAAGGTCATTTTCGTCTATGCACCCGATGGCCCGTAATTTTAATCAAATTGAGCTTGGAGACATCAAAGAAAATTTTACTTTCTATGATTTAAGCAATATGGATTTACCTTGGATTCACGATCTATTTCGGTGTGGCTGCTGGAAAGTTGGAATTTATTTATTGGATCAATATCTTTTGACCAACAAACAATCAAATATGTATGCCTCGAGCATCATGTGGTCAGATCGAATACTAAACGATCTAAAAAAGGCGTCCTTTGACGATGAAACTATAGAACAATGGCTGATGAACTATCGCGATCGATTTGCTGGGACGCCGCTTTCTACAAAGATTCAACATGTGTACTATAACAAAGATGACTGGTTTGAAAAAAGCTTTCGCTTTGCTTCTATCTAACTAATTCTTTTTGATGTAAATCCCAATTAGTTTGCGATCGACTGATTCCATTGATGTCCCTGTTCGAGCATTTTTGCTGAAATAGTCACTGACATACCCGGGCTTGCCCGAATCTTCAGTTTTAATTTCAATGTGCCCGTAGTCAGGTACCCAAATCTGCCTGCCAGTCAAAACCCCATTCTTTTTCTCTTTAATTAAAATGAGTCTTTCTGCGGGAACTGGTTCGTAAACCAAAATAGAGCCTTTGGGTGCTTGCAAAGGGCTCTTTATTTTTTCACCGATTTCATCATCTTGTAAAATATTGGTAAAACCACGTGATTCCAATTGCTCACCAGCAAACTTAGGGCTCACTCCGGCCGGCCGATCCCCGATCATTTTTGAACCTAATAAAGCGTCCTTTACACTTGCATAACACTTTCTTACGGATTTGTTTCTTAAATATTCTTCAATATTTCGCTTGTGAGTCATCGCAAATGAAATCATATCATTTGTTTTTTTATCTTTTGAATAGCTAGAATATTTTTTCAAAATTACTTGATTTACCAGTTCGGCTTCTACGTCGTTCATTTGAGGTCTCAGCTTGTCTTTTCTTGGAGCACACACAACACAACGAATTGAGTAAATATCAGCCGCCTCACTTCGCTTTTCTACCTTCCAACTGTCGCTTCCATCATAGTCTGTTGGCAAGCCATAAGGAATGTCCTCAGACTCTCCAATTTCGATAGCATCTTCTTTGGCCGCTTTTTCTAAATCGACTTTGAGTTTTTTTATCTTACCTTCATGCTTTACGGTGACTTCAGTAAGTTCATCTCGGTACCTGCTGGTACTGCCAATGCCAATTCGATCGAATTGTTCTTTTTGTATTTTGAGCTGAATAAGTTGCTGAAACATGATTTTCATTCTTAAGGCATCAGGGCTTTCAATACCCATTGTTTCTATGCTTTCGTTTGTACTAAATAAAGAGTCTGCTATTGGGGATTGCTTAAATCCATTGTAGATTTGGTCTAAAGTGGACTGAAGCAAAAGACTCGATCCCTTTGGTATAATAGATGGTGCGCCTTTATCATCAAAACCAACCAGTCGTTGCCTGGTCGTAAGTGTTAGATCCATTTTTTGCTGACTAAAATCAGAATCCATAGAAATAGTGGGAGCCGTATCTTTTTTAATTTGAGAGGGAAAATAAACGGGTTCACCGGCGAAACTATTAATAAAAATAAATGGAACGGTCCAAAGAAACTTTTTCATACTTATATCCATTTTCAATTGGGATACCAAAAGAACGTATCGCTCTGAAACAGCCGCTTTGCGAAAGAGACCCAGTTACTTTTTAAATCACCCTTAATAGAAAGGCAAAAATGGTACTTTTTGGATTTCAAACGACTAAGAACTTATCAAATTTGAGTCTCATTTTGACATTATAGATCATAGGATACCCAGCCCTTTAACTGGATTTTTTGAATCTGGTTGGGGCCCCGTCCCTCTTTTACTATTATACAGCTATGGAAAAAATATCGTCTCTAGGAATAGATCGAATTACGCTACTAAACTCGTTTGTTGATATAGTGAAACAAAAATTGGACGGTGATTTGATTTCAGTGATCCTTTTTGGATCGGCCGCTGAAAATCGGATGAGGCCCCAATCAGATATCAATTTGCTTGTGATATTAAAATCCTGCCAGCTGGAAACTTTAAATAAAATCAATACTGAATACCGTGAACAACGAGGGCTCAATAAACTAACATGTCTGTTTTTGGAAAAAAAAGAGCTTCCTGCGGCCTATGTCTCCTTTCCCATAAAGTTTTTAGATATTTCACGACGCTCCCAGGTTCTGTTTGGTGAAAACATTATTCCGCAAATAAAAATTGATCCTGTGCATTTAAAGTTTCAGCTTCAACAAACAATTTTGAATCTGCGTATTCGGCTTCGTGAACGCTACACTGTTGCGAGCTTGCGAGAAGAGCAGCTTGTAAATATCATGAACGAATTTTCTGGCCCTCTTAGATCGTGTGCTTTTTCTATAGCTGATATTGCCGGCAACAGTCCAAAAAATCCAAAGACGGCAATGGCTAGTTTTTTAGAAACCCATTTTCCAGATAGGGCCCAAAAATTGGCACAGACAATCTCTACAATTCGAGAAGCCTCTGGATTGTCACACGAACAGATTGTACCTGCGCTTATAGACTATTTTGAAATACTTGAAAAAATGCAGGACGTGGCTTCAAGATGAATCCATTTGATTTAAAAGGCCCCGATTTTTTAGTTTTTTATGTGCTTTTTTGTTTTTGTTTGGTGGTATTGATTCGAATTCTAATACGTGCGATCGCGGCGCCAGATAACCACACCAAAGAATTGCTAAAAGACCCTTATGCCATCGCTTATCTTAATGGTGGTCATGCTCAAGTTGTTCGAATTGGAATTATTTCATTGATTGATCGAAAACTAATTCATGCTTCTAGTAAAAAAGAAGACGAAATTACAGCAAGCAAAATAGCTCCTACTTTTGTAATGAAACCCGTAGAAAAAGCTATTGTGAGAGCCACGTCAGAGGCGGTTTCTATTTCAAGAGTATTAGAAGACGCCTATGTGTTCAATGCAGCGGACGAGTACAAACACGCTTTGGAATCAATTGGCTATTTATTTTCTGGTGCGGCCCTCAAGAAAAAAACTCAATTTCTATCATTCGGATTCATAACGATTTTAGGAGTGATGCTTGCAAAAATTGAAATCGCGATGAGCCGAGGGCATACTAACGTCGGGTTTCTACTAATTGCTGGCATTTTATTTTCAGTACTTCTAGGAAAGTGGGCGGACACTCGCATTACAAAATCAGGGCAGCGGTGTTTGGACAATTTAAAGACTTTGCTAAATGCGTCAGCCAATAGACTTTTAAACGCATCGAAGGAAAGAATCGAGTCGCTAAGCAGTGCTGAATCCAACGAATTAGCGTTGTTGGCTTCCGTTTATGGAATTTCTATCCTTCCAGAAGTCGCCTATCCGCAAATTCATCGATTATTTAAAAGAGCCTTTAAACAAAACTCAAATGGTTCTGCTAGTTGCGGTTCGTCGTGTGGTTCTTCGTGTGGCAGCAGTTGTGGTGGTGGTGGCTGCGGCGGCGGGTGCGGTGGTTGTGGAAGTTAATAAACCAGCCTCCAAACTGACACCCATTCATAGGGTCGGCATCGGTTGGCGCCCCGAAATTGCCTCATTTATTCTGAATCATGCTGATTTAATCGACGATATTGAAATTGTAATAGAAAATTTTATCTCACTTAATAGTCATCAACGCGAGCAAATTGAGTTTCTTGCCTCGCTTTATACCATTCACTTCCACGGGGTCGGTCTAGGTGTTGCCTGTTCCGAGGGGATTCCATCCATTTTGCTAAAAAAATTGAACTCATTTTTTTCCCGATTTCCCAATCCAAAATGGTCAGACCATTTCAGTTTTGTGCGTTCGGGCAACATCGAACTCGGCCATTTAGGGGCACCGCCACGAAATGACCATACAATCGAAATTATTTTAAAAAATTTAAAAATCCTTGAAAAAGAACTGGGCCGCAAACCCATACTTGAAAACGTATCGACTCTTTTGTACCCGCCAATGAGCACACTGACTGAAGCGCAGTGGATAAATAGGATCGTCACCGCTTCGAACTCTGGTATTCTACTTGATATCAATAACGTGTATTGCAATGCCGTTAATTTTGGAGACGACCCCTTTTCGGCTTTGGCAGACTATTCTTTTGAACGGGTTCGGCAAATTCATATGAGCGGCGGCAAATGGATTCGGTACGATGAAATGTCGCGTCGTATGCTTGATGATCACAAACACGACATTCCAGAAATTGGATTTCAAATGTTGACCTTCGCGCTTTCTAAAATTGATCACCCAATTTCAATTATTCTTGAGAGAGACGGAAACTATCCCGACAGTTCGATTTTACGAGATCAGCTTTTGCGAATTCATGCCCTGATAAAACGACCTATTCCAAAGGATCATCTGAATGAGCTATTCTATATTTGAATACACTCTAGCAAAACTCCTAACTGACACTGAATTTTTAGACTTATTTCTGGGAAGTCCCGAGCAAGCCATGAATGGCTTGGACCTTAGCCGAGCCGAAAAAGACGCACTAGTTAAAATGGATCGTGGTGAATTGGTTTTAGCATCAAGGTCCTTTCAAAAAAAGAGAACGCCTTGTAAAACACATGAAACATTACATTTCTTTCCAGCCATTAACAAAGCAACCGCCCGCTTTGCAATATACTTGAAACACTTGGTAAGACGACTGAACTAACCAGCAATAATTGATTTATAAAATTAATCGATTATCCTAATGGTCATGTCACTATCCTCTTTGAATCTAGAAGCCTTTTATACTGTGTCGCAAGTTTTGAACTTTACCAAAGCAGCCAATAAATTGGGAATCACTCAATCTGCCCTGTCCCAGCGGGTATTAAATTTAGAAACCGAACTGGACACGACTCTATTTATTCGCGATCGTGCAGGCTTAAAGCTAACCGAAACGGCACGAGACTTGTTGCGATTTTGTCAGATGAAAAATGCTCTGGAAGATGAATTTCTAGCCAAAATTAAATCCAAAAATCCAAAAGAATTGGCCGGTTCGCTGCGCGTAGGTGGCTTTTCATCGGTTTCAAGTTCAGTACTGGTCCCCTTCTTTTCTTCGTTTTTAAAAAAACATCGAAAGGTTCATTTCACTTTGTACACCAAGGAGCTAAATGATCTGACCGCCCTGCTTAAACGAAGTGAAATTGATTTTATGATATTAGACGATCGTATTCAAAAAGAGGAATTGGAACGCCATTTTTTGGGTAGTGAATACAACGTTATGGTCGAACCAAAAGAGTTTGAAGGTCCCAACATATTTTTAGATCATGATGATGACGATATGACCACTCTTAATTATTTGAAAAAATTTAAACTACCTACAAAAGATATAAAGCGCATTTTTCTTGATGATATTCATGGTATACTTGCGGGGATTAGACAGGGCTTAGGGCGGGCTGTTTTGCCATTGCACTTGGTTAAAAATGACAAATCATTATGTATTCTAAATCCCAAAGATACATTGGAAGTACCGGTTTATTTATATTACTACAGTCAGCCCTATTATTCAAAACTGCATCAAGCAGTAGTGAATGAATTGGTTGAAAATTTTAAAAATTACCTTTCCCAATAAATTTTAGTGAGGATCACAACTCTTGACGTTTTGGTGGGCTCAGTCCAAATCTTTGCAGACAACACCGTTTGCGCAAAATTTGAAGGCGATTTCGTTGCCCCATTTCAAAACTTAAATCGCTGACTACATGCCGTTAGTTTTGCCGTTTGACGGCCAATTCAGACATGTTAAACTCAAGCCATGAAAATAAATGATTTAAAGCCAGACGATGTGACTCCAAAAGACGTGTATGCAAATCGGAGACAGTTTTTGCAAACCTCAATCTATGCAGCCTCGGGCCTGGCAACGATTGCGGCCTATCGCTATTTTCGGGGCTTGCCTGGGGGTTCGAAAGAATCGCAAATTGGGACGCTCAAACTTGGTAATGAATCCACCACTTCATTTCAAGATATTACCCACTATAATAATTTTTATGAGTTTTCGACGGATAAAGAATCGGTTGCAAGCGCCGCAGAAAATTGGAAACCGTCAAAATGGGCTCTTGAAATCAGTGGTCTTGTTGAAAATCCAATTCATTTAAATTTATCCGATTTAGCGGCTATTAAAACGGAAGAACGTATTTATAGATTTCGCTGTGTGGAAGGTTGGTCCATGGTCATCCCGTGGCATGGAATTCCCTTAAGTGCGCTAATTGAAAAAGTGCGTCCTCTTTCTAGTGCTACTCACGTAGCCTTTGAAACGTACTATGATCAAAGTGAGATGCCGAGTGCGAAATTCGCTGGAATTTCATTTCCCTATGTCGAAGGTTTACGACTAGATGAAGCTATGCATCCGCTAACCTTGATGGCCACAGGGATCTATGGAAAAAATCTTCCCAATCAAAATGGAGCACCATTAAGGCTAGTCGTTCCTTGGAAATATGGATTTAAAAATATTAAATCTATTGTCAAAATAAGTTTGACCGATAAAGAACCGCCTTCGACTTGGAATATTGCCAATCCTGACGAATATGGATTTTATTCCAATGTTAACCCAACCGTCGACCATCCACGCTGGTCCCAAGCAAGAGAACGCCGAATTGGTGAAATTGCATTAAGGCCGACTCTTCCCTTTAATGGCTATGAAAGTGATGTTGCCAAACTTTATGCCGGAATGGATTTAAGGAAATATTTCTAATGAACTCATCAGCCCACAGTGCAGCGGTACCAGCAAATCCACTTAAGGAAGTTGATTTTCAAAAAAAACTGCTTCGTCTGAATGCCTTGATTCCAGCAGTTTTACTTGGATTTGACTGGCTTCGAGGCAATTTAGGCGCAAATCCCCCAGAAGCATTTATCAGAACAACCGGCATAGTCGCTATTATATTTTTAGCTCTGACTCTGTTAGTGACTCCACTGTCACAAATTGCTAAATGGTCTTGGCTGGTCAAACATCGCCGATGGCTTGGGCTGTGGTCCTTTTATTATGGTTGTCTTCATCTTTTTGGGTATTCATTTTTTGATCGCGGTTTTAATTTTTCATTGATTTTTGCAGATATAAATAAGAGACCTTTTATTTTGCTTGGTTTTGTTGGTTTTATCCTGATGGCTCCATTGGCTATCACATCCACTAACGAAATGATCCGCAGACTAGGCGGAAAACGATGGAAAGCATTGCACAGACTTGCGTACGTTATACCGATTTGTGTGGCTATTCACTATTGGATGATAGTCAAATCAGATATTTTCTATCCAGGATTATTTATTGCCAGTTTTACCCTGCTTCTTGGATATCGAGCGTTTAAAAAGTTGAAGCAATAATAGTCGGCAAAACGCTAGAATTGCAGTAATCTTTGTTGTCCACAATCATGATTTCGAATAGGCTAACAACAACATTCATCTATGGAGGGATTCAATCCAATGAAATCTTACTCATTTCTTTTGCTCATTTTTTTTTATTCATTTTGCTTTTCACAGAATGTGGTTCCAACTCATCACCCAATTTATGGAGTCTATAGAGGCCTTTCGACGCCTATCCAAAGCTGCACGGTATCGATTTTGGAACAAAAAGCCTATGAAACGGCTTCTGTAATGATCGATCAAAATCCCTATTTGTTTATAAGTACGACCCAATTAATGGGATTTATTTCTAGTCATTCTCTTAAAGTGACTTTGCCTTCTAATGATCCAAATCGGCCAGGCAATGTTGTGTTATTTTTTAATTCTAAAAATGCGCTCACTGATGTTTTTACTACTTTTAATGGCGCCACTTCACACTGTTCGCAAATATTTCAAATTAAACTGCAAAACTAAGTCGCTATTGTTTATGCGATTTTAAGCGACGATCAAAGAAATCCACTATGGATTTATAAACGTGTGCTTGATTCATAAAACTTTTCGGCCTTTTGTCGTCGGCCATTTCATGAACAATTAAAAGAATTGAACTCGCCAAAAAAAAACTGATTCATAGACTCAGGTAACCTTTCGGAGCCAGTTCATCCATGTTATTTTCCAAAACAATTGTGAACTAGTGTTTTTATATAGCACCAGTAATTTATCAAAATCACCAAGCTCCAGTAGTTTTGAACTTTTTTAAACCTTTTCTCTATAACCTCCGTCGAAACAATCAATTTGTTTGAATTGCTTTTTTTTAGTATATCCAGACTATGAATTGATATTAGACTTTTGTCAGGAAGTTTCAAAATTTGGGGAAAGACTCCTAAAGTTTTCTACAAAATTTTCGAACATATATTACATAAGTACTATTCGACCCCAAAATTTATAAGACGCAAAATTTTTAAAATCTTAGTGCTAGTCATTGTCGCGTAGTGCTAAAAGAAAGCATAGATTATTAGTTTTGAATGATTTATAAATAGGAATCAAACAATGGAGCCGCCGTTGAAATTTTTAACAAAATTTTTGTTCATTGCGATTGTCATTTTGCTTACCTCTAGGGCAGACGCAGACATCTTTAATTTCACTGATATAAAAGGTTTTGAAACTTGTTTACAGACACAGCAGTTGAAGGAAATTGAAACTGTTGCTGGCAGTCAGCAAGAGCATTGGTTTACACAAATTGAATTGCAGCAACGCTGTATTCAAAACGCCATAAAAATTCTGAAATCAGGATCTTTTTCATCGGCAAATATTTTAGACTACGTGAAAACAACTAAGCGCGAGTCGGCTCATGAGCAGAGTTTAGACTTAATCCAGGTCTTAGTGGAAAAAAATCTGAAGGAGTGTAACAATATGGAAGTCTACTCCGTAGTGAAAAAAGCACTCTCGCATCCACAGGATTACCCGAGCGTTCAGGGCTCCTATTTCGAAAAAACCAAGCAAATTTTGAAATTCTGTATGAAGGACATTGAATTCAAAAAAGACTTCATCGAAGAAAAAGATTCTACAGACCAATACTTAGCAGATAATGTATGTCAGGTATTGTTGACTGAAAAAATAATTAAATCTTGCGCTAAAAAATAGGTAACAACCATTAAACAACTTTAACTGGAGAGAAAAATGAAAAAAATAGCAATAGTAATATTATTCGCACACTTGGCTGCGGTGGCAGGAAAAGAAGAACGTGAATATATGAAGACCGAAGTAACGCCAGCAGTAAATACTTCAATAGCAACACTTAAGAAAAGTTGCGGCTGTGATGTGAAAATGTCGGTAGACGAAAAAACCGTCACGACTTCAGACGATATGTATCAAGTTAAGCATATGGCAGAATCAATCACAGAAGGTGCGCCGAAGCATTGCACAGATGCGGAATCTAAAAAAGCCATCTGCAAAATGAAAACACTAAAAATGACTAAGGCAAAAGAGTCAACCTTCACATTTGCAGGTACAACTGGCACGATGTCGACTGATGGGCAGTCATCGACTACTTTTGAAATGATATCGGCCGAACTCGACAAATAAAATTTAGTTTGCAAATACAATAGAGAAACCGTTTTCTGTGGTTTCTCTATTAGTTTAAATAGGGGTTGGAATTGTGTCGATTCAAGTAATAAATATATTTTTGGTGCAAATTATTGCCATTGTCTTTTTTAGCCTCTCAAGCACTTCATTTGCTAGTATTATTGTTTTCACGGGGGACGCAGGAGAAAAACTCTGGATACAAAATGCTCCAAAGTTAGGACCCGATGCTGCTGTTATTAAAATTGAGGGCATTGAAACCGATTGGCAAGGCAAGTTGATCAGAGTTGAAAAATCAAATCACCAAAGCGGTGATAGATATCATTTTGACTACAAGCGCGGAAGCAAAAAACTGTCGTATTATCCGATTGTAGAGACATCCAAAACTCTCATCTCTGGGACCATCACTCGACGGATGGAAGTCTATGTTCCCCCCAGAAAAAAAGATCCTATCATTTTAAAGCATGACATTGGTTTAACAAAAGATTCCCAGTCTTTGGACCTGATTGGTGAATTTGCAAAAAACCCATATAAGCCAATTATTAGCCCTTGAAACAGAAAGTGATATTGTTTTTAAAAGAGCCGACACCGGATTAGCGCACACTACGATCGGACATACTCTCTAAACAATGTTTCTCGTGGCAGCAATGTGAGGCAGTCTAAAGGCCAAACTATTCATCCTATTTTTTATCACTGGCCTTCACTTTTCCGAATGTGACAACTTCGCCTTCTTTAACTCCGGGAATTTTTAATAATTCATTATCCTGAACAAAGGCTTTAAATCCTTCGGCACAGTTTACATATACCCATTGCTCTTCAAATTTATCGCCCATTCCGGCAGTTTGAGCCAATTCTGCTTTTCTAGTTTCCTCACACGTGTATTCAATTCGAATTTCTTTCTTCTTTGGCCCCAATGTTACGCCTTCGCATTGACCTTCAGCCAAATATATTTCACGGACAATCTTGTCCCCTTTTTTCAAATGAGTAGACCCCACGGTCGTATCTTTTTTTACCGTGTATTCGACGTTTGAAACAATTTGGAAAAAATCAACGATTGACCCTTTTTGACTAGACCATGGATGATAAATTGCATTCTCAATTGTACAACTGTCAGATTTAGAAAGATCCCGTAAGCTTTTGAAAGCGGTGATCTTTGTTTTACCTTTAATTTTGGAATTCACATCAATAATGGGGGCCGGGTATTCACCGCCCCAAGTATTTCTCGCGACACGATTTACTTTTTTTCCATTTCTTAAAATCGGAATCAAATAGGAAAAAGGAACTTCGGCAACGGCATTTGTAACAATAAATATGGACATTATAAAAGCAATAAATTTTAAACACATAGAACCCCCAACAAATGACTGTTCTGAATATCCTAAATTAAACTTACTACTAAGTGGAATATAAAATTTGCGTTAGAAGGTTGCCGTTAAAATTAACCATTTAAATCAACTGTCCCGTGAAGTTGGAGTCTTTTGCTTTTCCGGTTGTTGGTCAGGAATTTGTTGAACTGGAGTATGAGCAATATCTTTTGGAGGATCTTGCTTCGGAGCATCCAATTCAGACACACCTTTTTTAAAATCACGAATGGCTTCGCCTAATGATTTACCCAATTGAGGAAGTTTGGAAGGCCCAAAAAATAGTAAAACAATAACGATCACAACTGCCCAATGAACAATACTAAATTCGCCCACACTACACCTCTTTGAAACAACTAAAACTCCG
>JAYTTH010000519.1:0-3124 GCA_043745515.1 Pseudobdellovibrionaceae bacterium
CAACGTAAAGTTTGATTACGGTTTTGTTCAAAAAGAATTTGAACGATTAGAAATCGAATTTGCACGTACGCAAATGTGCACCTGTGTTGGGATGAGAAAAAGTTTTCCAGGCATAAAATCATATGGGCTAAAAAACTTAAGCCATCATTTTCAGATTTCCCTCGAACAACATCATCGCGCCCTAAGCGATGCAAAAGCCGCGGCTGAATTACTATTATTGATGACAGGGCACAGAACGCCAAATCCTCGACCACTGGAAGTTCCGGAACTGACAGCAAATTCAATCGAAAATTGAATCGGATCTTAAATACACCGTTTTGGCCTATTTTTCTTGATAAACAGCCTATTTATTTTTAAGGTCAAAGTTACTTAGTCTAACTTTAGGAGTTCATGGTATGACAGAAGTCGCCACAGCCAAGTGTCCCTGCGGAAGTTTGCTTACATTTGAAAAATGCTGTAGCCCCTATATTAGCGGGCAATCTTTTCCAGAAACTACAGAACAGCTCATGCGTTCAAGATATTCGGCCTACACAGTGGGTGATATCGATTATATTAAAACTACCTTGGCTCCCGAGTCTCAGCATGATTTTGACGCCGCCAACACTAAAAAATGGGCCAAGCAATCAAAGTGGTTGGGCTTGAAAATTCACAAGGCGAGCGGTGGTGTGAGCGATAAAAAAGGAACGGTGGAATTCACTGCGACCTATAAAGAAAAAAATGAAACCTTAGAGCATCATGAAGTGTCTAAATTTAGAAAAGACGAAAATGGAAAATGGTTATTTTTAAGTGGGGATGCACATACGCACAAAGAAGGCGAAGGACATAACCACCATCACGCAAAGCCTGAAACAGTTGTGCGGGATTCACCAAAAACCGGTCGAAACGATCCGTGTCCCTGCGGAAGTCAGAAAAAATACAAGAAATGTTGCGGAGCTTAGTCCTGTTTTAGGCATATTTAGACTTAAAAGCGAATTGGATGACTTTAGCGCATGGGCCTATGATTTATTTCAAATACTGAATTTCGAGTCGAATTCTAACGCCGGATATGTTATCGACTTCCCATGGGTTGTATAAGTTGCCAAAAAAAGAAAGCACTTTTAACGTGCGGTTTGTGCCGTGACGAAGTTTGCAAATACTGTGCTATCATATTGCCCGAAGACGGCTTTTCATTTCTGGCGACTATTCCTGAAGATTTAAAGCATTCGGTTTATTGCGGCACATGTTACGATAAAAATGTTGCTGAACAATGGGATCAGTATCAAAAGACTTTAGAGCAAGCGAAAAATATTAATGTTTATTTATCTAATCAAGGCAAAGAAACGCGATTGATTAAACGTACAGAAGATCTGTTTCAAGTTCGTGACTGCAAAGATCATGACGAAACTTTGTTGCGATTGGCATTTTATGCCGTCAGAGCAGGCTTCAATGCTTTGGTTGACGTAGACGTGACATCAGTAAAAGTTCGCGAAAATAATTATCAAACTTTAAGCTGGAGTGGTGTGGCACGCCCCGCGAACATTCATGAAAAGAATGTTATTAAAGACAGAACATTTTGGAAAAATCCAAATTAAGCCAACTTTCTAATTTTCAATAGATCATGAATTTTTTTAGAATCACGGATTGATGGTTCCTGAATTACTGAGGGTTCCATTGCTCAAAGTTCCGCTGTTTTGATTAAGTACCTTGGTTAATTGCAGGGAAATCGAGCTGCCTAGATCTTTCGTCCTGAAACAAAACGTACCAAAACAAGGCAGTCTAGAAGAAAACCGTAAACCTCTGGCTAGCATCCCTAATAGTGAATTGGCGAATACATTAATGAAAAAAAACCTTTCAAGGGTTTTTACTTCAGTTAATAGAGTATTTTACGATACGTCATTAACGGGAGCAAACATGTCTTGGGGTGATATACCCAATTGGGCGAATAATACAGCACTGGCACTGATGCAGACTTTAAGTTATGTCGATCCTGTGACCTACGAGCACTGCTGCCGCGTGGGGGCCTTAAGCCGTAAATTAGCGGTAAACGTTGGACTCAATGAATATGAACAGTCCATAGCTGAATTTTCAGGGCTATTCCATGATCTAGGTAAAATTGGGATTTCAAACGAAATCATAGCAAAACCCGGAAAGCTTGACCCTAAAGAAATAGACATTATGAGAAATCATCCTATAATTTCCGAAAATATTTTAAAACCTCTAGCAGAAAAAGACGCCTTTTTTAGACAGATTTTAGCGCCAGTACGTGGTCATCATGAACGCGTCGATGGCGAAGGCTATCCCGATCGTTTAGTTGGCGATAAAATTAGTTTACTAGCTAGAATTATATTGATTGTAGACACCTACGATGCCATGTCACAGACTCGTTCCTATCGAAAAGGCTTACCTGACGAAGTTGTCTATGCTGAGCTTAAACGCTGCTCCGGTACCCAATTTGATTCTCAATTGGCGAAAACATTCTTAGATTCCCATAAGTTTTGGGCTCAAAACAAAGACAATGAAAATTCGATAGTAGAATACCTAAAACGAGCAGCCTAGCCCGTCCTATCAAATTTTGTTTTTTTACTTTTCAAAAAATAGCTTTCAAAGATATCCAATTCTCTACCATCTCGTGCAACTATGCTTTGTTGGTGCTTTCAAAAATTTTATCAGCGGATTTCGCAATAAATCCCTGATAGAGTTTGCCGTCTTGTCCTGGATAGCGTTTGGCAAATTCATAATAGCAAGCGGGGATTTTGTGTTTTCCGTCTTCAAAATTAATTTCGACTTCTTTTGCCATAGTTGAACTTTGCTCGAGCATTTCTTCGGGGGTGCCTTTGATTTCACCGCCCGATTGGTTCAGTTGAAAGCCGTTGGTTTTAATAAAGTTATTTAGTTTTGGAAGATCGTTGAATTTTTTAAGCTGATTTACATTCACCGTAAAATGATTGGCCCGAAAACCATAGGCGTAAACCCAGGCCGCATATTCACTCTCTTTATAAAGCTCTTCATAAGTTTTGAATGTTTTTTTCCACGGAGCCCCTGAATACAAAAAATCTGCTTTAGTCGTGATGCTGTAGTCAAAATTTTCAAAATGAGTTTTGATAGTCTGCTGAAGGCCAGGCGAAGATTTTTCCATTTCGAGTTC
>JAYTTH010000520.1:0-11579 GCA_043745515.1 Pseudobdellovibrionaceae bacterium
CAGAAAAAGCTACTCGATGAACAGCAGGCACTCAGCGCGGAACTCAGCAAAGGAAAGACTCTTGCTCTATTGACCCGCCCGTTTTTTGATAAAGTTAATGACATGAATCGGATCGGACTTTTTGCGGGCGGCGAAACGTGCCCGCCTCCTACCCACATTCTGCAACAAGGAATTTCAAACAAAGATGAACTATCTGGTGCTGAATTTGGGTTTGAACTCACACGCGACAGTCTGCAAAGTTATATTAATGAAATCTATAGCCTAGGCAAAGTCATTTGCCTAGGCTCATCAGAACCCAACTGCAAAGGCGGGCGTAAAATAACAATTTCCAAACCGCCTACCTTGGCTTTAACTAGACAGGGAACATATCAGTTGCAACTCAATGGAATCGAAGTGGAACACCCTGTTTTTTCGCCCTCACTTGGGATTGCCGTCGATCTTAATGTGGGTCAATGCAAAGAATCAACTGACAGCGCCGAAAAGCCTCTTTGTTTAACGTTTTCAAATGGCACGGTAACGGATCGTTCTCAGTCTGTAAAATTCAATGATTTCATTTTTGCGTCCGATACTTCTTCTCAACAGGTAAAAAAAGGATTTGATACTATTAAAGAAATCAATCTCACTCAGTTTTTACCGGCCTCAGTAAGATCTAGTTTTGACATACAAAGTCCTTTTATCAAAGGGGCCGATGGTATGCTTGTTTTCCCTATGAATTTAAAAACTCTACGTCCGCTATTGGGCGGCAAAGATTTAATCCCCACCACAACTCCTTAGATACAGACAAAAGAATAGTTGGGTTACATAATATAACAGGGGCCAAAAGCGAGCCTTTATTTTAAAACCAGACTAAACTCTAAAATCGTACAGAAAACATTGAACGAACCTGCCACGCAAACATCCTTGCCATTCTTCCAGGGCATCAATTTGAAATCTGATTTTTTAATTAGCTGTCTCATCCTAAAAGTGTAAAACGCTATTTTACTTTGTCAATAAGGGGGGCTTAGACTAACCAGGATGCGCTGACTACCTGGGTTAGCTGTTTTTTGGGCCATTTTTTCCATGAAATTTACAAACGGATAGTCTATCGTCTTCCCAAATGGGAAATAGTATGGAAATGACGCTTCTTTTGACATGTTTGGGACTGATGGTTGGTTTTGTTTTAGGCTATTTATTTAGCTCCCGCCGCGCTGGTTCGACCACTGACTTATACCAAAACTTGCTAAAACAAGAATCCGCAGCACAAGAAAAAATTCGAAATTTATGGGAAGAATCCAAAGCTCGATCCGAGGAACTTTCAAAGCATCGAGAAACGGTTTTAGCCCTCAACAAAGAACTGGCCCAATTTCAAGCGAAATACCCGCATTTAGAATCTACGCTAGAAGAAATGAAAATTGAAAAAGATTCTGCAAGAAAAATCCACGATGAATTGAATCTAAAGTTTTATTCAACGAATGCGACAGTGTCGTCGCTTCAAACAGAAAAACAATTATTAGAACAACAACTGCGCATTCAGCGAGACTACGTTGACGAAGTAAAAAAACAAACTAAAATGGAATTTGAAAATCTTGCTAATCAAGTATTGGATGCCAAAACAAAATCATTTAATGAACACACTGAAAAAAGTTTAGACACTTTGCTTAAACCTTTGCGTGAAAAAATTCAAACATTTGAAAAAAATGTAGATGAAAAATACACGACCGAAGCAAAAGAGCGACATGCCTTAAAATCAGAAATTGAACGCCTTATTACATTGAACGATAAAATGGCTTTTGAAACCAGCTCTTTAACTCAAGCATTGCGAGGCGATTCAAAAGTTCAAGGCGATTGGGGAGAATTGGTTCTTGAACGCATCTTGGAAGCTTCGGGACTGCGGGAAGGCAGCGAGTATTCGCTTCAAAAATCTCATAATGATGAAGATGGCGAACGCTATCGGCCGGATGTCATTATTAATTTACCAGAATCCAAACATGTTGTGGTCGATTCTAAAGTTTCTCTTAAAGCTTATGATTTGAATCGATCTACAACCGATGAAGCCGTTCAGACTAAATCCATTGAAGACCACATCAAATCGATTGAAAAACACGTGGATGATCTGAGTGAAAAACACTACTCAAAGCTAAAAGGAGTAAATTCGCCAGAAGTTGTTTTTATGTTTATTCCTATAGAGCCAGCCTACATGTTGGCCATGCAAAAAGATCCGGAATTGTCGTCTCGAGCTTGGAAAAAAAATGTTGCCATTGTCACGTCTACTACTTTGTTAATTAGCCTAAAAACAATGGCGTCGATTTGGCGACTTGAAAAACAAAACAAAAATGCTGTAGACATTGCTCAAGAAGGCGCAAAACTTTACGACAAATTTGTAGGGTTTTTAGAAGATTTTGAAAAAATTGGAAACACACTAGAATCCGGTCAAAAACAGTATTTGATGGCTATGGGCAAGCTCAAAGATGGCCCTGGAAACGTTTTTAGAAAAATGGAACTTTTGCGCGAATTGGGAGCCTCACCAAATAAGAAAATCAAACCGGAATTATTAGAATAAATGGCTTAGTCGTTTATTTTGCCAGTTTAATAAACTATCTGCGATTGGCCATAGCTTTTAAAAGTGTTAGAATGATAATAGCCCCTATTACGGCTCCGATAAATCCAGCCGACTCGTACGGTTGATAAATTCCAAAGGCTTGTCCTAAATAGGTTCCAGCAAAGGCCCCGAGAATGCCAATAAACGTTGTTAAAAAAAACCCCATCTTATCATTGCCCGGCTTGAAAAAGCGAGCCACCAGCCCAACAATAAATCCGATGAATAGTGTCCCTATAATCCCCATGATAAACTCTCCCTAACTATTGGTTTCAACAAAGAGTTTACCCCGAGTAATTTTCACTCGCAACATTCAATATGAGGAAGAAAATCTTTCCACTTTTCTTAAAATCATATTCGAACTATCACAGGCTAGTTTTTTCCATAGCCCATAGCCCATTTTCCAATCGTCCGCTTCGATCAGGGGTGGTCTCAAAATTCAACTCTGTGATTAGGTACTCTGCTGTCTGACAGAGCATTTTAAGACCAGAATAGCATTGGTCATTCAAAGACTATTTAGAAAGATTTCTTAATTTAAAACGATTTTATAAATCGCCCCAGATTTGTTTCATCCAGCCCAATAAATCGGGATCGCGGCACACTACTTTAACGGTTTGTTGGCACGTGTAAGGACAACCTGTCACATTCAAAGAAACTAGATCTAAGTCTTTGATAAAGTAGTCTGGTAAATAGGCCAACGCATGCCCTCTAAGCACAAGGCGCTCGAGAGTTTTGAGGCCGCCCGCGCGATACCGAATGGATCGTGGAAATTTATCATCACGCCAACCATCCAATGATGCCGAGGTAGCAATTTTTCCTAAAATGGACGATTCCGGCGATACAAAAGCATGGGTCAAAACTTCGTCGACGTGAATTTTAGAATTTTGAACGTATTTTTTAAAAATGGAATGTTTAGAGGCACCACAGGTTTTAAATTCAACTTTGGCCATGACTTTTGATATCATTCCACTTGGTACATCTCCGGTAATTATACCAAAGTGAGCGTCGCCATCTTCAACATGCTGAATTACATTAGATTCGCTTCGAACATTAAATTGAAATCGCGAGTGAGGGAATTTTTTCCCAATTTTTTCTGAAAGTGTGATTCCAAATTGCGTATGCAATATCTCTTCAGCAGCAATGACTACATTGAGTGTACCTTTCTGGCCAGAAAGTTCCACTTTGGCTGCTTCTTCAAGCTGTACAATGATAGCAGCTCGTTTTTTTAGAGTCATTCCTTCTGGGGTTAATTTGATTCCTCGGCCTTGCCTATAAAAAAGTGATACCCCAAGCTCATCTTCCAGGCGGGACACGGCTTTGCTCAATGATCCCGGCGAGACATTTAACTCTTCCGATGCCCGGTGAATATTTTCATTTTTAGCAACACCCAAAAAATAGCGTAATTCAAATATTTCCATAATAGAAACAGAATAAATTTATTTGTTTCGATAATCAAATTATTAAATGAAGCCCATTTAACCAATGGACGCTAGGTATTCAATTAAAAGAGACTTTTTTTAATTAGAACTGTTACCATTTGAAGCAAAGACGATGATACTAAGTCATCTCGGACCGATAAAAATATTTTTCTTTCAACAGGTGCCCAATCACTGACTTTAACTTCACTAATCAATCCTTGATCAACGGATCGCTGGGCCAGAATCACTGGAACAAAAACTAAGTGCGATGTCAAAGCGACGATTTCAAGAGCAGTTTCCCCCGTGGTCGCCTCGTGGCCAGGAAATCGAACTCCCCAAGGGATAGGACAATGATCTTCGCCTCGAATAAAGCCTTGTGAACCCCAACCCGTTGGCATAACAAATGGAAACTTAACAACGTCAGCTGTTGTGACAGTTTTAATTTTTGTCAGTGGATGTTGAACTCGACTATAGAGCGCCCATCTTAAATTTCCGATTTCATAGGAACTCCAAACGCGGGTCCACTCGAGCGGGCCAATATGAATGGCCATCTCAAAAGCCCCATTCAGACCGTGGGCAACCAGCTGATTGTTGCCAAACTCAACCAACCGAAATCGGGTACGAGCCCTAGCTTCACAAATCGGCTCAAGCAATTGCGGCACTATACGGCTGCTAATAAAGCTCAAGGAGCCTATCCCCCAAACTTTGTCGCTGGTATTTTTTTTAAGTGGCGTGGGTGCAATACTTGAAGTCAGCCTTAGAATTTTTTCGGCCATCTCTAAAAACTCATTACCTTCGGCAGTTAATAAAATTCCTGATACCGATCGACGAAGCAAGTTTTTACCAACTTTTTTTTCTAGCCTTTTAAGAGACTTTGAAACCGAGCCCGGAGTCATATCTAATTGCCGCGCACATTCACGCAGGGATTTAAGTTTTGCCGCTCGAAAAAATAAATCTAAATCGGCCAAGCCGACGTTGGGCATAAGTTGATTCATTCCATAATAAATAACATCATTGATTCCAAATTGGAAACACTGATCGACTCTTTGAACGTCTTACATGCACATTTGGATTCAGCTATACATTTTATCACAAGGGGTGATTATGAAAATCATTGATCAATTTAAACAAGTTCTTAAAAACACAAGTCTTCTGGCATTTCCTGCTAAAGTGAGACAAAGCGTGCGCGTTCCTATTGAAAATTTGGAGGCCGATTTTATCACTTTCCGCGGGCTTGTCGACAGCGGCGAACACATTGCTTTGGGCTTGGGACCGTGGAAAACAGCCAAGTCACCGCTTGTTCGAATCCATTCAGAGTGTTTAACGGGCGATGTGTTTGGATCTGGAAAGTGTGACTGCGGTGAACAGCTTAAAGAATCTATAATTGAAATCAATAAAGTCGGCGGCATTGTTTTATATCTCAGACAAGAAGGTCGAGGTATAGGACTTTACAACAAGCTCGATGCGTATGCCCTTCAAGCCCAAGGCTATGATACCTATGAAGCCAATCGACGACTTGGGCTTAAAGATGACCTTCGCGATTACACTGTGGCCGCTCAAATGCTGCGCGCATTGGGAGTGTCCAGCGTCAAGCTGCTGTCAAATAACCCAGATAAGATAGCCCAGCTGCGTGCTCTAGGCATTTCGGTAATCAAAGAGGTATCAACAGGCGTCTTTTTAAAACCAGCCAATCGAAAGTATCTTGAGGCTAAAGTTTTAAAAACTCACCACAGAATCGGACTCGTCCATGTTTAGAGCTGGGAATCTTCCTAAGGTAACACTTAAATGGGCTCAAACTCTGGATGGCCAATTGGCAGACGACAACAATCAATCCCAATGGATTAGCGGCACGGAAGAGCGCAAATACACACACCAATTGCGCTCACATCATCAAGCTGTGTTAGTTGGGGCGCAAACATTTTTAAAAGATTTGTGCCAGTTGACGGTTCGAGATATTGATTTTTCTGGAGTGCAGCCAGCGCGTGTGATTATCGATCCTCGCGGGCGAATTCTAAAGGCCCTGAAAGAGGATCCAAATTTAATTGCTTCGCTTCGAGCAGGACCACGCAGAACGTTTTTGCTTACTGACATCATGGATGACGAAGAGGAAAGCGTAAGTAGTTTGTTTGATTCGACAAAATTAATTCGAATTCGCTATCGCTTCAATGACTTTAAACAATGGTTGACTGGAAGCCTTTTTCAACTGGCCCACGTGTTTGAAATCGTAGAAAAACGACGCCTCGATAATCTTATGGTCGAAGGCGGCGCCGCCACTCTTTCCCAGTTTCTAAAGTCAGGGCTTGTGAGTCAGCTAGAGGTGGCCATATCACCCATAATTCTGGGCGGGCAACGTCATCGGGTGGATTCGGGATCGCTACTAAAAGATGCCAATCGTTTTGACGTCGTTTCAAAAGATCAACTAGGCCCAGATATTTTGGTACGCTACAAAGTTCGCCAAGAAGCGACTCATTCACTATTGGAAAAAGGACTCTGAACATGGGAAACCTATTAAAAACATTTCCATTCTATTTAGTATTAATAATGACATTTGGACTTGCGGGTACTGAAAAAATTTTAGGCGGCCAAGCCCCTGATTGGTTTATAAAGCAATTTAGCGGCAGCCTTCTAGATATATTTCCTGGAGCATTGAGCCTATCATTTTTTTTGATTGCTGGATTAGAAATAGGAACTGCACTTTTGCTAATGGTCGGGCTTCTGAAGCGCCAAAAGTCGTTTCTCTTTTACGGCGTTTTACTGGCCCAAATTACCTTTTTGATATTAGGCTTCGGCCAAAGACTGACCCACCAGTACGAGGCGGCTGGCAGTTTGTTTTTCTATGCCGTTCTCACTTTTATTGCCGGCCAGCATGCTTTGGCCGCCGAATAATAAATAGAAGAATTACATCCTTACCTTTTTCCTTTTATTAAGAACGACTATTAAGGCAGACTCACAACCGAATCTAGCAAGCAAATCGGGTAAGAATGCAAAAGACATTTCAAAAAACCAAACCCCTGAATTTGTTTTATCAAAACGACTTTATTTCTCAAGTTGAAAAAAAGTCGATTTTAAATTATATCAGCACTCTGAACCCAATTTGGGAAAATCGTTATTCATCAACAACGACAGAAAATCGCCAACTTTTGCGTCCTGTTTACTGGCTAGGTAATTGGCAATTTGCTTGTCTTGGGTACTATCACCCGCCTAGAGGACTATTTAACCGAAGCGTACAGGCCGAAGAATTTCCGGCTTGTATTCAACAGGTTGTGAGTAGAATCGAAAGTAAGGTCCGAGCTGATTTTGATCCAAGGGACATTCCAAGAGGTTGGGAATTAAATACCTGTCTTATTAATTTTTATGGAAACCGTTTTGAAGACGGTAAAAAAAATGATTTGGCTAGAGTTGGAGAACACAAAGATTTTGAACCAGGCCCAGTTGGTTCCGTTTCGTTTGGTGAAAGAGCCCTGTTTCAATTTGTGGACAGCCCAAACAAAGGTGCAAAAAGTAACGTCATTTTACAACAATGGCTAGAAGATAGGTCCGTGCAAATCTTTGCAGGCGATAAATTTAAAAAAAAATTATTTCACAGAGTCCAGCGGGTCGAAGACAAAGGCATTCTATTCAAAGAAGCTAAGACTCAAGATTTTAAAACGAGACGAATCAATTTCACATTTAGATACGTACCAAGAGAGCATTTTGTGATGGCACGAAATCTACCGAAAAATTTACAAAACGACATTCGCGACTATGTAATCGAACTGGGCACTCAAAGTTCTTTTTGGAAAACCCAGCTGTAGGTAATAATCAGAAGTGGACTTCCTAGTAAGTAGCCGCATCAAAATCAACTTTGATTTTGGATCCCACAGGCTGATTTGGATCTAAACTCAAATTATCACCCAAAAATAATGCATTCAAACTTGGATCAAATGTCCAGCCTTTTGATGGATCATTCGCAATTGTTTGAGTACCATAGGTAACTTTTAAAGTTTTAATAACTGGAGCCCGATTTAAATAAATCGTGTTAGAAACTTGTTTTGCAAGGTCCTGCGCTACTTGGGCTAATTTATCTCCAAAATCAGCAGCGCACAGATTAAATTCATTTTTGCCCTTATTGATGGTCAACGATAAAAATTGCTCGATACGATGTGGCTCTGTACTGTAATCATCTCGCGGGCAAACATCGTTGGGTATCCCGGATGGAATAATAGCCCCGTAGGCCAATACTTTTTCACGCTTACCTTTCAGCTTAACTAAAAAATCATAAAGTCCTGTGCCCGCACTCTGACTTTGATCTTCAGCATCTGTAATAAATATCACAGCCAAATGAGCCTCTGGACGCAAGAACCCTTTATTGATAGTGCTTTCAATTGGAGGCGATAGGGCCGCCAAAACAGGATCAAATAACTTTTCTGTTCCTGAACCATTTGAACCTAAAAGTAAGCGTCCTGCCAAATCGACGGCAGGATTGACTGTATTTGATTGAATGAATGTAGGATCACCAATTAATCGACCACAACACTTACCATTAAATGTCTGATCCATATCCGTGGAAACAACACCAATATGGTAATCGATGCTAACTCGATTGAAAAAGGCAGCAACAAACCGTCCAACATTTGTAGAAATATCTTTTTGATGTGAATCCATGCTACCTGAATTATCAACCACAAACAAAATATCCACCTTGGGATCAAAAACTTGATAGTCGTTATCTTTTACAACTTTTTCAACTGTCAGATCCGGAGCTGGCACAAGCTTTGGGCTGTCAGGAGAGCACCCACCCAAAATCACAGCAACTAAGATTGTAATACTCAAGCTTTTTTTGATCATTGTGTCTTCCTCGCTTGGCACCCTTTTTTGATATCGACTTTATAGTTAGTCAACTCATCAAACCAAAACTCTTTGCTAAGTGGGAAATGCATAGCATCGTCGCTTTTTGATCCTGTAGTGCCAGTTTTCATATTTAAAAGTTCATCTTTAAGATGAACCTTCAAACGATCGGCGACTTGAACCTGCTGAATCACTTCCACTTCAATTATTTTCATTTTGTTCAGAACCTTTTTAATTTCAAGTAACTCGGCCTCTGCCAATTCCTTTACTCTACCCAAAGATGACGAAATGGCCATTTGCATTCGCTGATCCGTCTGATTTTTAATTCGATCAAAATAGGATTGAAGCCCCGTTTGCTGCAAAGATTTAGCGTACATTTTATCGGCCACTTCGGCTTCCGCACGCAACAATACTTCGGCTCCTAATAGAAATCTTAATTTTTCATCTTTTACCATATTTCTCGGCAAAGATTTATTAATTCCAACCAAATCTTTTGTCGACATAGGCTTTAAAGACATGGCAACAAGCGCTTTCTTCACAGACTCATCTTCAGTGTTTGCTGAAATCTTTTCTAGAAACACTGCTTTGCTTTTGAAATCTCGAGGAAAATTCTTCAAGGTTTCTAAAACAGCAGGATAGTCACACACTTTTAGCTGCGAAAGGCCGCGAACAAGCCATGCCTCTGGGCCGATTTGACCCGTTAAATTTGTGTTCACCAAAGTTTGAGTCACTGCCAAAGCATTTTGCGGTTCGCCTTTTCTTACAAATGCCCAAGATTTTTCTTCTTGAGCCGTAAAATAGTAATCCGAACTTTTTGGAACCTTTTCAAAATATTTTGAAGCAGGATCTAAATAGCCGTTTTGATAAAGCATCCGAGCCGCTGTTAAATTCATTAAATCAATAGGCACGGGATTATTGGGCGCCTTCATCAAGGCTGCCATAATTTTTGCTGATTTATCTGCCTGATCTTTCATCGCATAGGCCAAAGCCAGATGCCAATCGATAAGTGCTCGCTCTTTAGAATTAATTGGCGCTTTCATCGCAAGCGCATTTAAATCATCGATCGATCTTTGCAATGACAAATCAGCAGCCAAGACACGCACTTCGATCACCCGACCAAAAATCTCTCCCCAGCCTTGAGCCCATTTTAAACGAGCTACAAACCAAGCTTTATTGTCCTCTTTGGCGGCTTCTCGCCATTCATTAATCAATTGAAAATGAATTTTTTTAGGGTCTTGAACCGCAAAAAGTTCTTCAAGTCCTGTAACTGGCATTCCTGATTTGAAAAACAAAAAAGCTCTTAGCGCCAATCCATTTTCACTTGTTTCAAACTTAGTAGAATTAAAAGCAGGTGCAAATTGAATTAAAGCGGCCATCCATTGTCCATCTTCTAAATGCCGCAAGAACAAATTCTGCTCAGGAGAAACAGTTCCTAAAAGACTTCGAACAGAATCAGCTAAAAAACTTTGATTTCGTTTTACCTGAGACTCAGTTTTTCCTTCAAGTAACGCTTCCATATCGCCGGATTGGACCGCCGCTGGAGTTTCAGCAAACACAGATCCAGAAAAAGTCAGAAGGGAGGCAATTAATAATCGTCTCACAGTAACCATCCTAACTGAGCCGATGCAATTAACAAATCCAAATTCTTTGGACCTGTTGTATACTCAACATTGTATTTTTCATATCTTAATTCTAGTCGGGTTGTAATTTTCTGACTTAACCAAAAACCAATTCCACTGCCAGCAGTGTATGTGTTTTTTCTTCCAGACTTCAATTCTACATTCCCCAAACCCAGGAGCCCGTATACATCAAATTGAACTATACTGGATTCAAACAAATTCATTTTTCCATAAATCGGATACCAATTTAACAATAGAAGAGTTTCATTTTTTTGAAAATCAACTTCTGGAATTGGATATTTGGAATCTTTCGGGTGGGCCAAAAAATCCGCGTAGGCGGCGTCAACCATCGATTCGCCTTCGGCAGTAAGTTTATTGTAAGATTGGTTGTACTTCAGTCCCAATGACCAACTGTGGTTAAAATGATAATTTAAATTCAACCCAGCATTCTGTGTTTTAGAATAGGTATCATCCCCGCCCATAGTTCCTGAAAATTCTGTAGCCAATTCGAATCGACGTCTTCGATTTACGATCCTATCTTGCACGACTTCAATTTTGGTTTCAGGATTTAGCTCTTTTGCTTTATCTAATATAATTTGATTTCCGCCTAAATTATCAAATTCAGTCGCCACTTGAGCCATGCTTGTAATTGAAACTATTGCCAACAAAGCTGCTAGTTTTAAAATATTCATGGTTGTACCTCTTTTGGCGTTTTAGGTGGTTTTGGATTCGGCGGAGTGTGCACCGGAGGTGGCGGAGGACTCGAGATTATATAAGGCAAATCTAAGTCGGCTTCCACTTGCGGAACATCTGTGTAATAACGCTTCATAGATCGAACGCGAATAACCATAGAGTCATTCCCAACTGGGTAGTCCGAAGGCACGGTCCAAGTTAACGTACACGGCATCAAACCCTTAGAGTTATTTGTATCACATTCAATTTTAGCATCTTCTGGAACGGTGTTTTGACTTACTATTTCAAAATCGGCCCGGCCTGTAGATTCATAAATCATAAATGAATAATTGAATAGGCCGCCTGCTTTAATTTCAATCGTGTTAGTCCATGAGGCCTTCGGTGTTCCATAGGTGGCATACAATTTAGTATCCACATTAGTAGAAGCACTTTGAACATTGTATCTGG
>JAYTTH010000521.1:0-3106 GCA_043745515.1 Pseudobdellovibrionaceae bacterium
CAGGAGCCGATTCTTGTTTTTTCTGTCCTTCTACTGCAGCCGCAAATTCTTTTAAGATATCGTCATCAACTACGGAATCAGAAGCCTTAATTTCGTCTGCTGCTTTAGATGCCTCGGCCTCTTTAACAGAATCAACCGCTGCGGCCGCGTCTGCAGGTATTCCAGCATCTGTAGCTATTTCTTTTGTTGTCTGAACTGGTGCTATTTCTGGAATTAGCTGGGGAGCCGCTACCACAGCAACGACTGGCTCGGGCTCAGGGATTTCAGCTGCGGCTGCCTCGATTCCAAGCAAGGCTTCGGCGGTTGGTTCGGCCGCTGGCGCTGATCCTTTTGATCCCAATTCTTTTTGCAGACGGGCGTTCTCTTCTTTGTAAAATGACAGATCGGCAATGTCTTCGCTGATAATTTCGTACTCTTGCAAACGACCCTCTAGTTCTTTAATTTTATCTTCCCACTTTTTTGAATCTTCTTTAGCGCTCGGGACACTAGCGCTGCCAGCCGTTTTTTTCAAGTCTTCAATCGTTTTTTCTTTTTCCTTCAAATCCACTCGAAGTTTTTCAATTTCTGCAGCAGAAGCTGCCGACGTTGCGCTGGCGGCTCCGGACGCACTAGTATCCGTGGACGCTGGCTTAAATCCACTTTGATTTTCTAGAATTTTTTTCAATTTCTCTTCAATTTCTGAGGTGTCAATACTGACTGAATTAGCCTGGTGGCCATCCCCGCCCGCCGAATTGCCCTTTGCAAAGAACTGGCGGTAGATCGTGAACAATATTAAAATAAACGTGGATACGAAAACAAATTCGATGATTTGGCGATTATGAAGTGTCCAAAATTGCAAAAAAATTTCAAAACTCACAGGCTATAGTGTCTCGAATAACAACGACCCTCGTCAAGAAGCTCTCATCGCTGGACCCTAGACTACCAAGACGATAGTATGCCTTCATGACGTACGATTTAATTATCAAAAATGCCCAAGCCCTGATTCCCAAAAATCTCGACCTAGGCCAAAGATGTGAATTTAAAATTGAAACCACTGACATTGCTATTCGCCAAGGAAAAATTGCCGCCGTTGGTTCGTTAGACAGGGCGACAGCAACCAAACAAACGATTGATGCAAAAAATCTTCATGTTTTGCCTGGAATCATCGATTCACAAGTTCATTTTCGTGAACCTGGATTGACTCACAAAGAAGATTTAGAATCCGGTACGCGAGGTGCATTGCTTGGTGGTGTGACCTGTGTCTTTGAAATGCCCAATACCTCACCGTCAACTACGACCGAAAGTGCGTTTCAGCAAAAATTGGATTTAGCTAAAAACCGTTGTCATACTAACTATGCTTTTTTTATCGGCGGCAGTCCTGATAATTTTCAAAATCTTTCCGCCCTTGAAAAACTCCCCCATTGCAGCGGTGTTAAAGTTTTTATGGGCAGCTCTACCGGCACTTTGCTTGTCGAAGACGATGAACACTTGGAAAAAATCCTTAACCATACAAATCGTCGAGTTATTTTTCACTGCGAGGACGAATACCGCCTGAAGGATCGTAAAAAATTATTCGCTAATTCAGCCGACCCCAAAGACCATCCTTTGTGGCGAGATGAAGAATCAGCGCTGCTAGCCACTCAGCGAATAGTTCGACTTGCACAAAAGACAAATCATCCGATTCATGTTTTGCATGTTACGACTAAACAAGAAATGGCTTTTTTAAAAGACTACAAATCATTTGCAAGTGTCGAAGTATTACCACAACACTTAACCTTGTATGCACCTGACTGCTATGAACGCTGGGGTGCATTTGCTCAGCAAAATCCACCCATTCGAGACAAATCCCACCAGGACGCACTCTGGAAAGCCATTGCCGATGGCATCGTCGATGTATTTGGTTCTGATCATGCGCCACATACGAGCGAAGAAAAAAGCCGGCCTTATCCCCAGACACCAAGCGGAATGACCGGTGTTCAAACTATTTTGCCCATTATGCTTGATCACGTAAATAACGGCCGGTTGAGTCTGGCGAAACTGACCCAAATGATGTCTGAAAATGTGCGTGATATTTTTAAACTAAAAAATAAGGGCAGAATTCAAGTGGGAATGGATGCCGATTTTACGTTTGTCGACTTAAAGAAGAAAATGGAAATTACAAACAAATGGATCGCTTCAAAATCCCAATGGACCGTGTTTGACGGCCGAAACGTCACTGGCTGGCCAGTCATGACGATTATAAATGGAAATATTTGTATGCGCGATGGTGAAATCGTAATGCCAAATTCAGGCCAAGGCGTATTTTTCGAAGTCTAAAAAATAAAGGGACCAAAAAGGTCCCTTTAAAATTGATTCTCCGTTTTTTGAAAACAGAATTATTGGCAACGCCTCTTGTCGCTCTGAATGTTGCTATTGGCAACGTCTCCTGTTTGTCTGAACGTTGCTATTGGCAACGTCTCCACTGGATGTGGTAGATCAATCCAGACGTGATGTCTGCAGAATCAACCATGATATCGGTCTGATCCATTCGGTTGTTTGACTGGGCCATGATGCTCGAGTTAACTCGCAAATTCACGCTCGCTCCACACGGAGTCCAAACTAAACTTTCTGCAATGATTCCATTTGAAGTTGTGAAATCTTTGTTTTGAGGGCCAGTGAACAATTTGGAAAACATAGGTCCACGAATGCCTGCCCAAAAATACTCAGTGTTCAATCGAGTGTAGGCTCCAGCAGATGGAATCAAATTAAATCCGCGATAATCTACTTGAATTACCGATACACTGTAGCCTTGTGGAATAGTAACCGGAATAGAAAGGTTACATGCTTTTCTGTCTACTCGCTTGCCGGATGAAGAACCTGCAGATGCAGAAAACTGATCAAACAATATGCTGATCGCATCTTCTGATGGACTCAATGATACACTCGCTGTTCCTGCTGGGCATCCTGTACCACCATATGATGGTGCGCCCATTCGTAATCCTGTTTGTGCCATTGCTAGTTCTGACACCATGAGTGTCGCTACCGCAGCTAGTACAAGTTTATTCAATTTCATTTTTCCCCCTTGATTAATTCAGAAATATTTCTGATGATTTAAAGAACTTGAAAAGGTACTTAGCAATGACAATAC
>JAYTTH010000522.1:0-3098 GCA_043745515.1 Pseudobdellovibrionaceae bacterium
AGTGACGATGACGCCTACAATTTTGCTGAACAATATGATGCTGAAACACTAGAGCAAATCATCGAATTGAAAAAACAAGACAAATCGAATGTTGTTTCGAGCGATGAATCGGAAAAGCAAAATCCAGATAGCGATTGGCTGCATTAAAATAAGTCAATCTGATTCTCGCACATTTTAAGATCGTACTTAGCCCAATGAGGGATGAAAAATAACCTCTCGGTCAGTCACAATAGCATCCATCTAGACCAAATTCCTAATTCACAATATGACTTTGAATCCAGCTTTTGTGGGTTTGGACTTTCACAATCACTCCGCGATCTCTACAACTGATTTTTGTGCTATTGGCCTGGGAGGTTGTCACCCCGTGATTAATGCCAGCTAAATACAATTTTCCTTTGGATTGGAAAAACACCGGCCCGCCGGAATCCCCGCTACAAATACCTGAACCAGCGGATTGATCAACGATCATATGAGTTCCCCAATCTTCGACTATTTTTAGACCACTGGATTTATTTAACTTATTGTTAACATCTGATTCATTGTCCGCGATCTTACCAAAGCCGGCTGGAGTTAAAATATCGCCTAATTTCAATTCGACATCGATAGGTAAAATTGAAATAGGTTCAAACCCTGGAGGAATCGTTTCGTTCAAGGTCACAATAGCCAAATCAAAGTGCCTTGGCGTTTTGACGTCATAGAAGGGGTGTTGACTGTATTGAATGGCATTTATCATTAACCCATCTGCTTTTGTTTGTTCGATTTCGATTGAAGATAAGGTAAAATACACTTCAATATAGTTTTTTTTGGTCGTATCCCGTTTGTCAAAACAGTGAGCGGCCGTTAAAATAGTCTTTTTCCCGACTATTACTCCAGTGCACATACCAACAGTCGTAGGAGCTGGATCTGTCGCTAGTGTTTTCTGGAAGTAATAAATTAGTACCGTGTTTTTCGCTATCGGATCTAGCTTTGTAACTTCTGTTCCACCTATAATCTCTGGATCATCGTTGTTTTTCAAATTCGATTTGTTTTCAGGAGCACAGCCCGAAACTACAATAAATATAACACTTAAAAAAATGCAAAGTTCTTTCATGACCACCCCCCAAAACAAAAATCCAAACCCGATACCCGCTACTGAAAATAGTCTGATTGAAATTCTAGACAGATAGCTCTAAAATAAAAATCACTTCCAGATTAAGGTTTCAGCTAGCAAACTAAATACCTCCGACAATCGAATTTAAATCGTCCAGCTTTGCACTGAATGCAACTTGAGCTATATAAAACTGTCAATTTTTTTTACAGAACGAATTTTATTCATAGTTAGAGTCCGCGCTCTAACTACTTGCAAGAAAAAAATAAATGATACCTTTCTCTCTATTATTGGTTACTACTTTGACTATGACGATTAACAAATTTATCTTTAAAAACTACTCAGTCGATAATTTCAAACTGAACGAGAGTCAAATTAAGGATCTAGTGTTTACTGATCCGACCCTCAAGTTTCTAGAAAAATTACATAAACAATTTAATCAACCACGAAACAAATTACTTCAAGATCGAATTCTTTTAGCTAAAAAAATTGATGCCGGTTTCGTTCCAGGGTTTCCCAATGAAACTGCCTATATTAGAAATTCAAACTGGACCGTAGCGCCCTGCCCAGCTGATTTAGCCAAACGGACCGTTGAAATTACGGGCCCCGCAGAAGCAAAAATGATGATCAATGCCTTGAACTCGGATGCCGACATATTTATGGCCGACTTAGAAGATGCCCTTTCGCCGACATGGGAAAATGTCGTGATGGGACACTTCAGTTTGAAATTGGCTAGCGAGAAAAAACTAACTTTTACGGATGACAAGAGTAAGGTATATTCTCTTACTCCTCAAGGCGCCACTTTATTGGTACGCCCTCGTGGAATGCATTTGGAAGAAAAAAACCTAGAATTTGATGGCGAACCCATGAGTGCCTCATTGTTTGATTTTGGACTAAATTTCTTTCTTACAGCGCGGTTAAAAATAGAAAATGGTTCTGGACCTTATTATTATTTACCAAAAATGGAGTCGTATTTAGAAGCACAATGGTGGAACGATGTCTTTGAATGGGCACAAGAAGAACTTAAAATTCCCGTTGGTTCGGTTCGTGTGACCGTTTTAATTGAAACCTGTTTAGCTGCCCTTCAAATGGATGAAATTCTTCACGCTCTTAAAAATCATATATCAGGATTGAATGCTGGCCGCTGGGATTATATTTTTAGTTTTATAAAAAAGTTCAAAAATAATGGAAAATTTGTTTTTCCTGATCGTCAGCAAGTAACGATGGGTTTACCTTTTATGAGATCGTATTGTGAGTTGATTGTAAAAACCTGTCATCACCGAGGTGCTCATGCCATTGGTGGAATGGCGGCGTTTATTCCCAATCGCAATGAGCCCGAAGTCACGGCCAAAGCCATTGACCAAATAAAAGCCGATAAAAAGCGTGAGGTCGTAATGGGTTTTGATGGCACATGGGTGGCCCATCCTGATTTAATTCCTATCGCCCGAGCCGAATTTGTGTCCATTTTGGGATCGCAACCTCACCAAAAAGATAAAAAACTAAATGTTCAAATTACTCCTGATTTACTTTTGGATACCCAAGTTCCGAATGGCAAAGTCACCGAAGCCGGTGTTCGAACAAATATTAATGTTTCGCTGCTTTATCTAGATCGCTGGCTCAGCGGAATCGGCGCTGCGGCACTCTATAATCTAATGGAAGATGCCGCGACTGCTGAAATTTCTAGAAGCGAGCTTTGGCAATGGCTAAAATTCAAAACTCCTTTAACTGATGGACGAGCCTTTTCGGACATCCTTTATAACGAGTTTAAAATTCAGGAACTAGAAAAAATCGAGACGCAATTTAAAACTCTTCATTTACAAAAAGCCTCCGAGATTCTTGATCATTTAGTATTATCAAAAGAATTTACAGATTTTTTAACAACCCATTCTTATAAATACTTAGCTTAATAACCCAAGCTAAAAACATAAAGGAGATTCAATGCAACCATGGGAACAACAAGCTCAAACACTGACGCAAACTTGGTCTACAGATCCGCGATGGAAAGGGATCA
>JAYTTH010000523.1:0-3087 GCA_043745515.1 Pseudobdellovibrionaceae bacterium
TATTCTGCGCTTGTTCCTTTAGTTTCTCGATCAGTGATTTTGCCTCGACCACATGTTGAGTGATTTTTGAACTCTGTGATTTTGACCCTATAGTATTAATTTCTCTGAGTAATTCCTGAGTGTAAAAGTCTATTTTTTTTCCATTCGAATTTTTAGACAAAAGGAGGTTACGATAATTACGAATATGCTCCTCTAGTCGCTGAATCTCTTCTGCTATATCCGTTTTCTCTGTCCAAAAAAATAACTCTTGCTGAAACTTGGTGTCGTCAATGACTTCACTTAAGCCTTTATTTTTTATTTTTTCTCTTAACCTTACTGAAACTTCAACATTATGAACTTCGCGCAAGTCCTTAATAGCTTCAACTTCATCTTGCAAGTGAGCCAAAAGACTCAAAAATTCTTTTTTTAACGATTGCCCTTCTCGCAGCCGTTCCGCTAAACAGCGTTTAGCGGACTCTTTAAATAAACTCAAAACCTCGACCCGCTCAGTTTTCGATAACTCAATTTCTTCTTTCACTTTTACAACCGGAGCTGCTGAAATAATTTGATTTAAGTGGATTTCGCTACTTAATTTAAGGCGCTTATTCAAGGCCGTTAATTCTTTGTGGATTTTTTCGGCCAAGCCAAAATTGATTTCTACGCCTGAAGCCTCACTTTGGGATTTAATTTTTCTGCTGCAAAAAATATCAATCGTACCTCGCGAAAAAAACTCAGCCAGAGATCGACGCAAATCAGATTCAATCGACACGTATTCTTTGGGCATATGAAACCGAAGCTCTAAGAAACGACCATTTACAGATTTAATATTTAATTCCAATTGAAAATTTTTAAGATCTCGCTTGGCCGAACCATAGCCTGTCATGCTCTTCATATCGGGATTATCGCTAAAAAATCAGGCTACTGTCAATAACACTCACTGTTCCACCCCCGCAGCTAGACTGTTTCAATTCAGGAACTATATCTTTAAAATCATACCAAAATGAAATTCTCTCTGTACCGCTTCTAAGCTGTCTCAAAAAAATGAAATCGTTCATGATTTTTCAGAATATGCCGATCTATTATGCAATGAAACAGCGGATGGAAGCTTGGTTTTTCAATCACTTAAATCTTGGATTGCACTTATTGGTTGCGATTCTCCCCGTCACTCAATCATCATGCACTCTTAACTCTCGAATTTACGAATTGAACCCATCTTCTAATTCGCCAATTAGCCCTAAAACGATTTCTCAAATTGCTTTTACACAAGGTACCGATGCGACCGTGCTAGCGGGCGATAGTTTAAAATTGTCAGTCGATGGAGCTCAGAGTGATGTTTCTTATAAAGACGAGGGCAGCGGCTACGTGTCCCCACTTCTGGGGCTCTATTCTCCTAGCTTAAACACAAGCGTTTTAACAGAAATGATCGAAGCCTTTGACAGCGCAACTTCGGCCAGGGCTCGCATAAAAATTAAAATTGACAAAATGACCGACTCAGACAACTTGTCAAACGCCTACGTTGCAGACCCCTCTACCTCTCAAACCGGTATCAATACAATAGCGCGATCGCCTGGCGGCACCCTTTGGATGGGCCATCGTTACTTGTATGATTGGTTCGTATCCAAAAGCACCGACAATGGGGTCACATTTAATATTTCAGACGTATTTCCAAATAACGATCCTAACTTTCAAAATGCTTCACCTCTAAAAATTGTGACAAAAACAGACGCGATCGTTTTTGTAGCCGGCACAAACGCTTACCCAAGCAATTCCCATCGATACCAGGTACGTCGAACACTAGATGGAGGTGCCACTTGGACAACGGTGGACACTTTAGGTTCGGGAAATCTTAGTTTCAGTTCAGCAAATGACATGGTATTTGCGGCCAACGGCGATCTCTTTGTTACTGGAACTCTTTGCAACAGTTGTTTCCCCAATAATTTGTGGATTATTCGTCGATCAAGCGACAATGGTTCATCATGGACAACGGTAAACTCGCAGCTAGGCACCGGCGCCAAAATTACCATGGATCCGGTCACTGGCGCTCTCTATTCACTTGGGCAACTTGGGATGACTGCGATCATCGTTAAAAGCACAAATGGCGGTGCTACTTGGTCGCAAGTGGAATCCTTCACTGCGACTCAAGGTCGCCTTACCTTAACTGGCGGCGGTGGACTAGCAGCCAGAAACGGTACCGTTGTATACACGGGAACTGATGGCCTTTATATGTTCACCGGCAGCGCATGCAACGGCACAGGCACACAAACTGGATTTACGGCTGGCCGATATTGGTTCACTCGAGTTAGCACCGATCACGGGGCTAGTTGGACAACCGCCGAATCTATCCAACTTGGTGGCAAAGAAAGCGACGGTCATGGTGTTGCAATTACGGCATCCGGAAGTATTTTTGTTACTGGCGCCACCTATGATTTCTCAATTTGCTCGCTGACTCCTGTAGTTAGAAAGTCCGCTAATTCTGGCGCCACGTTTTCAACAATTAGCAGTCCAAGTGTGGCAGCTGCCTATGAATTTAATTTGCCTTACCTGGAACTAGATAACTCGGGAACATTTTATAATTATGGAATTAAAACTCATAAAAATACACTTACAAATATTTGGTCTGCCGACACATCGTTCATGAAATCTGTCGACAATGGGGTGACCTGGACAGAAGGAACGATACCTAGCAATTTTCCACGCGACACATCAGGGCATGTACTTTCGACAGACTTAAATGGAAATCTTCTAGCCGCGGGCCGGGACACTCAGTTTTCGATTAGAAAAAGTAGCGATTTTGGCGCCACGTGGGTCAACATTGGTGTTCCCACTTATCCCGCCGGCTACCAGCAACCCCAAGCTGTTTCATTAAATGAATTCACGGCGGGCACCTATATGTTTTTCGGAAATATTCAAGACAGCACGTATAAATCTCACTGGACCGTTTCCAAATCTACTAATGGCGGGGCGGCTTGGTCAACCCTCGACGATTACACGGGCACCGCCAATTATGCTGTATATGCCTATACGGTTGACTAAGGTTCGACCAAGTTACGCATAGTTAGCGGTTTTTCATTTGAAGCAATCCCGAGCAATGTGCTAAAAGCAGCCATG
>JAYTTH010000524.1:0-11453 GCA_043745515.1 Pseudobdellovibrionaceae bacterium
GTTCCAAGGCGTATTGAGCGAAAATGAACTAGCAGCGCTTATTGAATATTTGAAAACGGCTAAATAATTAAGGGAGTTACAATGTCCTATTCATCGACTCAGAATTCTGAAGTTAACTACCTGACCGAATTTAAGGGTTGGAAATCATGGTTCACTAGTCTTGATCACAAGCGGATCGGGCTTCTTTATATGTGTGCCATTTTCTTCTTTTTCCTATTGGGTGGAATTTTTGCGTTGCTATTGAGACTTGAATTGCTTCGACCGGGCGCAGATTTTTTAACACCTGATCAGTATAATCAAGTAATGACCTATCATGGGGCTATCATGGTTTTCATGGTAATCGTTCCGGGTATTCCCGCAATTTTAGGTAATTTCTTTTTGCCCCTTCAAATTGGTGCCAAGGACGTGGCCTTTCCAAGATTGAACTTGGCCAGCTGGTACATATTTATGGGTGGTGCCTGCCTGGCGATGTCGACTCTATTTTTGGGTAAAGTCGATACAGGGTGGACGTTCTACACTCCGTATTCAATTCGTACGGGAACAGCTGCAACTATTATGGTTTTGGCGGCGTTTGTTATGGGGATGTCGTCCATTTTGACTGGGTTAAATTTTATCGTAACGACTCATAAACTCAGGGCTCCTGGAATGACGATGCATCGGATTCCTCTATTTTGTTGGGCTTTGTATTCAACGGCGATCATTCAAGTTTTGGCGACGCCGGTTCTTGCGATCACCCTTTTATTACTGGCCGTCGAGAGAACAGTCGGTGTTGGTATATTTGATCCTACTTTGGGTGGCGATCCAATTTTATTTCAGCATTTCTTTTGGTTTTATTCGCATCCCGCAGTTTACATCATGATTTTGCCAGCCATGGGTATTGTGTCAGAATTAATTGCTGCTTTTTCACGAAAGACGATTTTTGGTTATACCGCAATCGCGTATTCGTCACTGGGTATTGCCGCGGTTTCATTTTTTGTCTGGGGTCATCATATGTTCGTTTCCGGTCAATCTGAAATTGCCGGAGTGGTATTTTCTTTTTTGACGATGCTTGTGGGAGTTCCAACTGCAATCAAAATGTTCAATTGGCTGGCTACGCTTTATAAAGGAAATATTTCTTTTGAATCGCCGATGTTGTACGCACTGGGTTTCTTGTTCCTTTTTGCTATTGGTGGTGTGACTGGGATTATCTTAGCCGTTATGGCTGTCGATGTTCACTTTCACGATACCTATTTCGTAGTGGCGCATTTTCACTACGTGATGGTAGGCGGCACACTGATGGCTATTATGGGCGGAGTTTATTACTGGTTTCCAAAAATGTTCGGCAAAATGTACAACGAATCTTTAGCTCGGCTGACATTTTTGTTTATTTTTATCGGGTTTAACGTAACATTTTTTCCACAATTTATTTTAGGTGCGATGGGAATGCCTCGACGTTATTTTGATTATATTCCTGCCTATGCGTCTTTAAATATGATTTCCACGATTGGGTCTTGGCTGATCGGAACGGGATTTTTTCTGTCTCTCTATGTTATCATTGACGGCCTCAGAAATGGCGCCAAAGCGCCCATGAATCCATGGGGTGCCAAAACTTTGGAATGGACAACGTCATCACCTCCACCTCATTTTAATTTTGATGTGGAACCAACAGTAACTGCGGGGCCATATGAGTACAGATAATTCACACTCGCAAAGTGGCGATCACAGCGGCGATCACGGACATGGAAACGTAGCGCATCACTTTCGAGATGCAGAACACCAGTTCGAAAGCGCCAAGCAAGGTATCTGGCTATTCATGGTGACTGAAATTTTGATGTTCGGCGGATTGTTTGTTGGCTATGCGATATTTCATTCGATCTATCCCGAAATGTTTTCTGAAGGCGCTCACCATTTGGACTGGCGATTGGGTTTTGTGAACACCCTTGTACTAATTGTATCGTCCTACACAATGGCTATGTCGATACACCATTTGCAAAAGAATGAAAAAGACCAAGCTGTTGTTAAACTTTGGATTACGGTTGGTTGCGGTTTAATATTCATGATGATCAAAGCCTATGAATATTACACAAAATTTGAACATGGTTTGTTGCCCGGGCACCTTTTGAATCCAGAGCACGCGCATGCTGTGCACGAAAATCTGGGCATGTATTATGGATTTTATTTCTGCATGACGGGACTGCATGGACTTCACGTAATGATCGGGATGGGGCTTATTATCTGGTTGGCCATCAGGGCAAAACGAGGCGATTTTGGAGCTGAATACTTTACCCCGGTTGAAGGCGTTGGAATTTTTTGGCATATCGTCGATTTGATTTGGATTTTTCTTTTTCCATTACTTTATTTGGTCGGATAACTTAGGAGCCTAACATGGGATCACATTCAGATAAACATTCAGAGTCCACGCATTCACATCATATTATTCCAAAATATATCTACACGCGAGTGATGTGGGCTTTGATAGCATTTACTTTAGTCACTGTTGGATTTCATTATTTATTTCATGATCTAATGGAAGGAACAAAAATTGCAGCCGTCTTGGCAGCTCCTGTGGCTTTCTTGATCGCTCTTGTTAAGGCTTCAATGGTTTTAATGTTTTTCATGGGTCTGAAATATGATAAACCAGACAACCGACTTATTTTTTCAACTGGATTTTTCTTTTTAGCGCTTTTATTCATCATTTGCATGTTGGATATCTACACCCGCATTGCCCAAACTAGCACCTTGTGAAACTATTTTCTGAACTTACTAAGCTTGGGATCACTATTTTTGTGGTCCTTTCTGCAATTGCTGGCTATGCAACTGGATTTGAATCTGAACAAGTATTTAATCTTATTCACTTTCTTGAACTTGTCGGCGGCGTCTTTTTATTAAGTTCTGGCAGTCTAGCCATGAACCAAGTTCAAGAATATAAGCTAGATGCTCAGATGCCCAGAACGGCCCAGCGACCAATTGCCTCTGGCCGCATTAAACCTATGGCCGGTGGTGTATTGGCCGGGTCGTTTCTTTTTAGTGGGTTTTATCTTTTGTTTTTAGCGTCGCCCCTGTCTATGTATTTGGGTTTTCTAATTGTGGTGCTTTACAACGGTGTCTACACATATATCTGGAAACCTAAGTGGATTTATGCTGCCGTTCCCGGCGCTATTCCTGGCGCATTACCCGTAACTGTGGGGTACGCGGCTGTGAATCCTGCTATTTTATCAAAGGAATCCATCTATCTTTTTCTGATTCTTTTTTTATGGCAGATGCCGCACTTTTGGGCTTTAGCAATTAAATACAAAGATGACTACCGAGATGGTGGAATACCGACCCTGCCTGTGGCCTTGGGAATGGATCGAACGCTCTATCAAATGGGAATGTATAATTTTGCTTACGTAGGATGCGCAATCATATCACCGGCGTTTTACAAATCGTCTTGGTTTTACCTTTTGTTAGTGGTTCCGGTGTCAGCAAAGCTTTTATATGAGTTTTATAAGTTTAATAAAACCAAAGGACAAGTCGGCTGGCTTAAGTTCTTTATGTGGATCAATGTTAGCGTTTTAGTTTACCTTATTGTTCCTGTCCTAGATAAGTGGAATTTCCTTTTTATCGATAGCAATTGATTTGGCGATTGTCGTGTTCGTTTCAAGTGTCTCAATGTAAGACTGGGAGTTCGAATCTGAGTCGCCTCCCAAGATTCAAAAAGCGATGAAAGTATATGATTACGATAAGAATACGCAATCAGGGGCCCGTCGAATTAGGCGCCTTGGCTTACGGGGCTATCAGCGGATTGTCAGCATTGATCCAACTAGGAGCCATTTTAAATTTGCACCCCAATTGGTAAAGATTGATTTGAATCCCCACAGGACTATTTTGCCAGGGGAACATCGCGCATTGTCCCTTCACCCGACTGTCGATATGGTTATTGTGATGCCCGTTGGGGGGCCAGATTTGCGAAATCGAGTTTTAAACATGGGCAATCAATCCGTGTCAGAACGGATTCTACTTGCGCAAAAAGTACTTGAAGATGTCCTGCCGGAATTGGCTTTTGCCGCAAAAAATGGATTAGTATTAGGTGATATTGGACCCAAAAATATTTTGTTAAATTTTGAAGGAAAATGGGGATTTAATGATTTCGATAGTGTAGTCCACTCGGGCGAGTTTAACACTTTGGCGACGCCGTATTATTTAGCTCCAGAACTAATGAATGGAAAACAAAGCGAATGGATTACTGATATTTACAGTTTGGGCCTGACAGTCCTTGGCGCTTTTTTTAGTTCTACGGAAATTCGAGACATTATTGGTTTTAGTGAAAGTAAATTGCCTTTTGGTCCAAGCTCCAATCCTGATAGAGTTTTTGAAAAACTTGACAGAATGTTTCAGCAGCTAGAGAACCCAAGCCCCGAGGCTGTGGTCGCTTTTAAGAACGTGCGAGCCTTCTTACATGCTAGCCTAGAAACCGATCCGATTATTAGAAGAAGCGAATTTTTGAATTTGGATATGGCTTCTGGATTTCGATTTGAAGATTCAAACTTTAGAAAATCTGAAATCGATCAATTGATATCAATCCTAGAAAGCAAAATACTACCAAACGATACTTCAGACCGTATTGCCAAAAAAATATTAGGATTTAGCAACCTCGATCACCTTTTAGGTCAGCTTGTAAAGTCAGATCATGTCTACCCGCAAGCGTTTCGCGTGGCCAAAGCGTTGAATATAAATATAGAAAATGAAAGTGACATTTTGATTTCAAAATTGCGCTCTCGACTGCCTGACGAAAACCAGGCGGCAATATTAGATTCGTATTTGGGAGCGTTCGGTACAGTAGATAAAAAACTCGGCTCGGTGCTTGTTAAAAAATTTGTTTTATCTGGCATGTACAATTTAACAACAATTGAAAATATATTTAGTATATTGAAAACTAATCCGGATTTGGTTCAAAAATTTAACGAACAATTGGTTCAGCGTCTACAAAGCACGATTCCGCCTGACGAGAAATTAAAAATTGCCATGTTGTACCTTCAAGATCCAAATCACTCCCAGTGAAGCTGTTTCGATTTGGCTCGAGACAATGGCTGATCCCAAATTCAAGGATCCTATTTTGGTGAAAACTTTCAATGATCAAGTCGAACCTCGTTTATTGAAACTGTCTTTCGTCAGTCGTAGTGTCATGAACGACTTCTTGGGTACGATTAGTCCCATTTACTCAGAGCAACGTATTACGCGCTTAAAGATTATCAATCGATATCTTCAACGATTCATCTCAAAAACAAATCCTTTTTTAGTCGATCTTATTAAACCAAGTGATGCCGGACTAACAGCAAAGCATTCGGTTATGCGTCTTTTGGCGGCTAACTGTTTGCGAGCGGCGGGAAACAATTCTGAAGATATTCAAAAAGTGTATATGTCTGCTGGAATTGACGATTTGAATGCCGAAAATCTTCCCCATACTATTTTTCTTTCGGAAGCCAATCAAATCGAATTTATAAACGAACATTTAGTCAAAGGCTTCAATTCATTGCCTGCTCTTAGCATTTTAGAGCGAGTGTCCAATTGGGGCGGGCGGGCCATGGTTTTAATAAAACTGGCACTGGATAATCCAAACTTTGAAGTGCGGTACAGGGCCGCCCGACTAATTGCCTCGAATGCGGCGGCCTTTCCTGCCGACAAAATCATGGCTTTGCCATTTCTAATAGAAGCTATCGGAAATGAAAAAGTGGACCAAAAATCATTAAGGCTGCTTTTGAAAGAGCCATTAAGCGCTGGTTTACTTTCAAAAGATGCGAAGTCAATTTTGACCATTCGACGAAAGCAATTTCCAGATTTCTTTTCAAAATTAGGGGTACGAATCGATATGAAAGGATTTGATGCTACTTTTGCCGTACTTGATATAATGGGCCATAAATGGGATGGACTGGCCGTCGGCCGAATATTTGTGGATCATTTAATGTCCATTCTAGGAAATCCAAAATCGGGCCTGCTTTCAGACGTGTATAAACAATTTGTGGAAACTCCGATTTCCTTTTTAGATAAAAAGAAATTTGAAGACCTCTTGTCAACGACATCAAGTGACAATGTCAGGTTCTACACAGCGTTGTTATTGCATAAAAAGTGGAAAATTTGGAATTCTCAAATTGAAAAAGCGATCATTCCTTTTTTTGAATCAGATCTTGTTCCAGACCATTCTTTTTCTTTGGAGGCCTTAAGGCCAATCTTAGATTTGATGGAAAATGGAATTGAACAATTACCAATTCACAAAAGAAATAAAATATTGAAAATGTTGTCTGTGGCTCCGCTGGATCTTTTAACGATAGATAGACTTATAAATATTGCAAAATCATCAAAAAATGAAACAGAGATTGCCTTTATTTTAGGTAGAAATGAATTTTCAAAAATGAACAATGAAGTGAATTTATTTTTGAATAATAGGGCAAACGATTCCGAGATTGCCAGATTTAGCAATTTTTTAGAATCAAAAGACCTAATTGTGCGATTTTCGGCCGCTCGTAATTTAGCTTTATTAAGGTATCATTCGGATTTAGTCCTTTCTATTTTGATTGAAGGATTGATTAGCCAGTATTCTGACCTAAGGCAGGAAGCCATCTGGGCATTTAAAAGAAATTCATTTCAAATTAAGAGAAATGAAATGGAAGCCTTAATGAAGGACTTTCTAAATCCGTTGTCAAAATCTAGACTCTTAAGTCAAGAGGTACTTGGCCTTCAGCAAGCCCTTCCTAGTGATATAAAAGCAAATCTTGAAAAACTATATCCCGGCTATTCCTATCAGGAAGTATTGGGAATCCATCGATTCAAGACTCCAAGGTCTCGTACTGAGTGTCTGAAATTCTATCAAAAATAATAATGTTTCAATTAGGCTTCTGTGAACTTGGTATTGAGTATATCAGCATTCGATTTTTTTTTATCTTTCACGCTCGGCAAGTCACGATGTATAACATGATGCTCTTCATTTAAATATCTAAAAATTATTTCAAAATGAGAAGCATGATGAAATCTTTTGGTAATGATATCTGTGGCGCGGTTTTTTAATTCTTCAAGAGAATTAGATTCTAAATTAAGTAAATCGTTTGGTGATGACAAAGTAAATAATCCATCGGATAAAATTCTTACATCACATAAAAAACGATCGGACACTGGGTGGTTAGCCCATTTTTCAATAAAGGCCCAATGAAAAGCGGCGCCTAAAATTATGAAAAAATGAAAAATTTCATGAGGCCCTAAAAACTGCGGCCAAATTGTAAACCAGCGATTAAAATCCATCACGGCGCCGATTGTGTAACTAACGCCTCCAAAGACGATGAGTTTTGGTGACTGTTGAGGATAGAATTTTTTAAATTTGTAGTGGCTCAAGCAGCCAACCCAACCGAGTCCAATAAAAAATGAAAGAGCCAGCCATTCGGGAAAAGTGGCAAAAAACACGACTTCTAAAACCAGTCCCGCAATTGCGACTGTCCAAATAAAGGCCAAAATTAGCCAACGCCAAACCCCGCGAAATAAAATTGCATGAATAGGCGTAAATGTACCGGCAATTAAACACCAGATCGCTGCGTGATCTAGACGCTGTAAAACATCACGACCAACGCTTTCACGAGGCAAAAGGTGAAAAACTCCGCTCATGGAAAATAGAAAAATCAAAGTAAAACTGTACAGGCAAAGGGAAAATACGCGCCAACTATTGCCTTGGCCCTTCTTAACTAAATAATACGCACCAATGGCCGCAATGACCGCAGATAAAAGATGTGACCAACTACTTAGTGGGTCTGCAAACCCTAGAATTTCAATATTCATGGGCAAAGTGTACTGTGAATTGGTTCGTGAATCAAGACGGCCCTATTGGCAGTTAATCAAATCAATATTAGTTCCCGCTGTATTGTCTGGCGTGGCAAGATTGGCTGTACCACAGGACGTCGAAAACGAAAGAGTGATCGGACCAGCGGGCGCACTTGTTCCTGAAAACGTAGTGGAAATAGAACCGGTTGTTGGAAAACAGCAGGTCGCATCGCCCCAGGAAACAGCGTTGAACGTATTCACTGCCGTAAAATTGGCTTGATTGTGATAAATAGTAACTGATCCTCCCAATGAACGATTGGAACCACTGGAGCTTAATCCATTTCCAGAACCATTTAAATGGGATCCTGTAATCGTAAGGCTGGGGACAGAAAAATAATCAAATAATTTTGCGCCTCTGCGGCCTATCATAACTTTGTGAATTCCAGAATTCGCTGGAGTCACAGAAATATTTCTATTGAACGTATTGGCACGTGTTTGAATAATTCCGCCAGCCGCAATTGCAGTTCCATCCCAGGCTGTTCCCCCGTTTGTGTCCGTCGTAACTGTGGCGCCACCTGGATAGGAAATAACAGAGCTAGTTGTTTTTCGAGTTACACTGTTAGAGGTGGATAAATACCCGTTTGTACAATCACCTGGATCTGTCCATGTTTCTGTCCATCCACCAGACATTGTAATGGAAGCCTTCGGGCCGGGAATGCTGCAACCATTCCAAGCAATTATTCCGGTTGTTGCGGAACATGTTCGTGCCGAAAATTTACAATTGGCTGCAGATTCTGTCACACGATCATTTGAGGCGAGACTGCCAGCGGTCGTTTTTGCATATTGAATTTCTTCTTCCAGTACTGCCATATTGATAATCGAGCTGGCTATCGCTGCTGTGCCGCCTTCTGTAGAAGACGCCTGGCCGGCGCCTTCGGCTAGCGCCTGAACTAAAACATCATTCGTTGAAGCACTGTCTTCTGTCGTGTCTTCTGAATTTTTGTTACAAGAAACAACCAAGCCAGTGATGATCGCTGCGATAAATATTGGTTTCCATTTCATCCTAAACTCCTTTGGCTACAAAGCCTTATCCATAGGGTAGTCTACGCTCAACAAAGATCGCGCACAAATAGATACGCAATGACTTTGTTCTTTAGACATTTGACTAGACGATTTGATTTTTTATTAGGTAATACGTAGATCGTTTGGAGTGTCTATTTGCCTAAGCGGATGGGCGTCCTTGAAGGCTTGCTGTTGCAAACATCGATTGTTAATTGTTAAAATATTTTTGTATGGACTTAAGTCGATATTGAATCGCTCGCAGGTAAAAACCAACGGAACTAAAAAGCAATCAGCAACGGTTACCTCATCGCCAAAGGAAAATAGACCTTTGTTTTTTTGAAGCCAACTTTCTAACGCAACCAATCCTTTTTGATACCAGTGATTCACCCACACTTCTTTTTGTTTTTGGTCGTAGCCATGAGAGTCTTCAAGGTATTTAAGGACTTTCAAATTAGACAACGGGTGCAAGAAAGAATTTATATTTTCACAAAACTGCCTGATTTTAGCTTTTTTCTGAAAGTCTTTAGGAAATAGACTCGGGTTTGGAAATTGCTCTTCTAGATATTCTATGATGGCAACAGACTGACCTACCACGAAGCCTTCGTCTTCAAGTGTGGGGACTTCAGACATTGGATTTAGAACTTTATATGAGCTCGCAAATTGCTCGCCGCCGTTATTTATCAAGTGAACAGGTACATATTTAAATTCAATATTTTTAATATTTAAAGCAATACGAACACGATAGGATGTAGAACTGCGATAGTAGTTGTAAAGGGTAACTTGTGACATGCCGGTTCTCCTGTATTCAGGATAGTAGACACTGAACCAAGGATCAAGTAAGTATTAGAAACATGCAGACAAAGCAGCATCCGGCAGATTTTTTAATCAATTCTATTTTCTTTTTCCTGCTTTTTTTGGTGCCGTTTGCGGCCATTCGGCTTTATTTTTATTTTAATTACTATTTTCCAAATAATGAATTTATTCTGATAGATCTATTAAAAATGCTTCTGATAGGCTTTCGGTTCGATTTGTGTGTGGTCGGATTTTTTATTGTACCCAGTTATTTTTTATATTGGTTATCCTATATTGAAAACTTGAAACCGGCCTGCGTGATAATGAATCAAGCCTATAAAGTGGCAATTTTGCTCACGGTGTTTATTGTGGTTTACTTCAATTTGCCATTTATGTCAGTTAATCTTCCGTTTGATTTACCGTTTTGGATGCGCTGGGAAGACTATCAAAGCATTTTATTTATTAATTGTTCGTCTTGCTATTGGGACTATGAATATGTTTCAAGAATTTATCCGATTCAAATATTAACTGGTCTTGTTTTTTTACTAGTATTATTTGGAAGTTTTTCTAGATGGAATGTTTTTACTCAAGGATTTAATCTTCGCAGGGAAGCTCTTTTTATTGTTGCGATTGGACTAATGGCGCGAGGCAATCTTGGGCAGCAACATCTGCGTTATGAAGACTCTATTTGGCATAAAAGTGTTCTGATAAACGAGCTATCTAATAATCCATTGTGGCTCCTGGACAAATTAAAAAGTGATAGACGCCTAGAGAACGATTAGCTAGGATCGTCCCAAAAGAGGTTCACTATGAAATGTGTAAAAATATTTGTGATGATAACAATGGTTTCAGCCTATTCTTTGGCCTTAGGATTTGGCTTAGAAGGCGGATTCCGACAACAATCGGGTGACGTAGCGGTCGGTGCATCAACGACATCTCAAGTCGGGTATACCTTAGGTGCTGTTGGCTATTTTGATATTTCCGACAAAGTGGCCTTTCGTTCTGGATTGTCATATACTCAGAGGCCATTGAAAATTACCAACGACAGCACAAAAGATTCGGCCACAGTGTCATTGACCTATTTTGATGTTCCAATTGGATTTATGTTAAAATTTGAAGATTGGATGGGTGCCTATGCAGGAATTGCTTTATCAGTAAATTTGGACAAATCGTCTAATAATACGAATGTTGTGAAACTTGAAAATGTTAAATCAATGGTGGTGCCAATTCAGCTAGGAGTTACGTTTAAATTTTTACCAGAAATGGGACTGAATTTATATTTTGAACAGTTTGGCGATGTCGCCGATGGTTTGAAATCATACCGATCAGTTGGAGCAAACTTGCTATTTACGATGGAGTAAATTTGAAACTTGGTTCATTGAAAGATTCAAATATTAGAGATGGGCGACCTGTTCTAGTTTCCAAAGACTTAAAAAAATATGTCGAAATCGACGATCTAGTAAAATCCGTTTTGGATGCCGTAGAGCGCTGGGGTGAAGTTGAAAAAAAACTTCAAAATCGATATTTAGAATTGAACAGTCGCATGTTACCTCAGGCAAAACCGTATGACGAAAATTTGATGTTATCGGCCTTTCCGCGGACTTGGTTATTTGCTGACGGTTCGTCTTTTATTTATCATGTCAAATTAGTCAGACAGGCGCGCAAAGCGGCGCTGCCAGAAACTCTAGCCACGGTTCCACTCATGTACCAGGGCGAATGTGGTCGGTTTTTATCGCCACTAGAAAATATCCCTCAGACGGATTTTGCCCATGGCACAGATTTCGAAGGTGAAGTCGCAGTGATTGTGGACGATGTTCCTGCCCGAGTGACCGCTGATC
>JAYTTH010000525.1:0-11448 GCA_043745515.1 Pseudobdellovibrionaceae bacterium
ACTGACCCCGGAGCGATGGTAGAGCGGTTGAATACACCAGTCTTGAAAACTGGAGACCCTTCGCGGGGTTCGTGAGTTCGAATCTCACTCGCTCCGCCAACTTTGAAAGTACACGAATCCTCGTGTATTCAAATTCCAAGAAATTTTAAAAACAAATATTTATAAACGAAACTTCTTCGCTGAAAAGACTAAACTTTAAATTATTATTTTCAACATCAAGAATCTTGTCCTGCTCGTAAACACCTTTTCTGGCATAACTCTTCGCTGAACGCGAAGAAATTTTTAAACCACTAAAAGACATCGCAAAGTCATACTCTCTGTTTTCACGAATAGAATTTATTTCCGTCAAAATTAATTTTGCGTTTTCAAAAGCCGAGGCCCACTTTGGTAGTGGTGCCTGATTATCTTGTATGGCAGATATTAATCTAGTTTTCATTGCAATTGCGTCCGCGCCATACTCGCTTTGAAAGTCAGCTAAAGTCATTCCTGCGCTAAACAGGTAAGCGACGGCGGCATCTGCACTGTTGCCCAACCGGTTCCAAGTTCCAATTTTGTAACACACATTATTTTTTTCTTTTGAAATAATAAACGAACGCTCTCCAATTTTGAAACGCGCCTGAGCGGTTGAGTTTGGCAAATCTAAATTTATATCTTCCTTCCAATAATTTATTCCAAGACTTGTTCTGCTCAGTTCATCAAAAAATTTATAAACATAAAATAGAGGCTTTTTTACAACCGGATCAAAGGTAACTAGCCCCCAGCCATCACTTGGCGAATTTCCATAATCTTGCCAATCGACACCGCCTTGTCCCCAAATATTAACTGTGTCTAATGCCAAATAAAAATTAGCACCATCAGCTGCTTGCAGAGGATTATAACCCGAAGGAGTCCCATCTTGGGGTAACCATTCATTTATGACAATCGGTTGATTCACTTCTTGAATTCCAAGGTTTGCTTGAAACTGTCTTGTTTTATTTACGCCTTCGATAAGTTCGCCTTTATAGTCGGAAGAAAAATAATGAAACGTCACAAAATCTAAAGGTATGTTTTGCTCTTTTGAAAATTGAATAAAATCAAAAACTAAATTTTGGGGTCTCGTATTAATGTCTTTACTAACAATCCCGGTCCATGACTCAGAACCAGGGCCACCAATTTTGGCCGTTGGGTGAATAGACTTAATATAAGGTGCGGTTTGGCTATATAGATATCACAGCTCAGCAGTGCCTTCTTTCCAATTGCATGCCTGCTCAGGCTCATTCCAAAACTGATAATAGATTTTAGATCCATTTGCTTCAGCATTTGTACTTTTAAAAAATTCTACAAGAGCGGCTAAAACCTGATGCCATACCTGATAGTCTTTAGGACGATAAACTTCTCCCAAAAAACCACCAAAACAACCAGGGACTGTGCTTGGTTGAATACTCAGCCAGTTTGGTACTCGAAAGATATCCACCATCAATATTTTCGTTTTATTATAATTTGTTAAATGATCCAAGTACGGCCGAGATCGCTCAAGCCCATTTTTGAACATCGTTAAACAATTTGAATAGTCTGAAGTTGAATTTGGCACACAAGAGCTAGAAAGCGTCAGTGCCCATTGATAGGCAGTTACACGTTCGATATTATGAGTGGGAAACTCTAAAACATATTGTCGATGACCCTCATCCGTTCGAATTCCAGGATAAAAATTTGACGATTCAAAAATATTTAAATTTTTGCTGGAAAATTGCATCGAATTTAAATCAATTTTTGAAACTACTTGTTGATCTTGAGACTGAGCAGAGTTTGGTGGCTGAGGATTATCTGATCCTGGCGAACCGTTGGTCGAACAGTTCAAAAAGGGAACCCCTATCAAACAAAGAAGAATATTCCATGAAAATTTTCCGATTCGAAAATCGACAATACGCATTTAAAAATGGTACCAGATTACTCGGGCTCTGTATTCATAATCTATGGCGGAATAAATGGTCTTTTCTCAAATTGATTCGGCCGGTCCCACTTGAGGCCGTTTTGAACCTAGGTCTTAGACCTGATGACCATTGCAGTCCAATACCATGATATGCTATTATCTTGTATGAAGTTGGCAAAAATAAGGTATTTAGATTCTATTATTAAGAACAAGATTTTTCAGCGGATCATTTTCGTCTTTTTGGTTTTGCCGGTCATGTTTTTGTTTCAAAATTGCTCCCACAAGAACGGACAGGCAGAAGTGATTGTTGATGGTCAAGGTTCTTGCACGACGCTCTCGTGCTTGGCTTTGAAATACAGTCTGTTTTCAGCTGATTTTGATGGAACGAACGTATCAATCGTAAGAACAAGCGGTTTTCAGGAAATGACCCACCCCAGAGTGGCCAACGATAAAAATTGGGCTGCCTACACAGCCTACAACAATCGAGATTCTCAAAACTGCGCAAGCTTAAGCATCGGTTATTTAAATACAGAAATTCGTGCAGTAAACATGAGTAGCTCAGTCGATAAACGAGTTGTCGGTCCAACAGCGAATCAATTCACTTCAAATAATTATTGGCTAGGAACCACAAACGAATTTACCTATTTGTCCGGGCCGACGTCTGCTTTGAAGTTTTATCGCTCCACTGTAGATTCTCAAATGAATATTGTTGGTGGGCCAACTCAAATTTCTGTCGCAGGCACAATAGTCCCGATGGATCCACAATCGAATCTTGCGTCGAATAAAATCGTTTACCCAGGGCTTTACAATCCTGGAAGTGGTTTTGTTAAAAGCATTTTTTTGATGAATCTTTCAGATAGCGCAAGCCTAGTAGGTCTTTCGTTAGGTCGAGACCATGCAGGAAATCAGATAGTCTGTGCAGATGCAGCTTGTGCAAACATAATGGAAAATGATCCAAAAATTTCACCAGATGGAACCAGGGTCGCGTTCATGCGCCAGGCGCCGTCTTCAGGCACAAATGGATTCGGCTGGCATATTTTCGTTGTTCCGATTGCCTCACCCCTAAATGAAGTCGATATTTCATATTCATACTTGGGAGCTGACACTTCAAAAAACGATGTCTTACCAGAGTGGGTGGACAATACGACATTGATTTTTTCCACGATTGAAATCGTTTCTGCATCAGACATTACTAAAAATGTTTACACCATGAAGTCAGATGGAACCCAGCGAGCTAAACTAACCTTACCAGCAGGCTTTCGCTACAGCGACGTCTTCCCTTTCGTCGACAGCAGCGGGAAAAAAAGAATGATTCTGTCCGCGGAAAAAATCGGCGCTACTTGCACAAATTAGTTTAGTTGGAATTGAAATCTCTTGAAACATCAGGCTGAAGTTTGCCATAGACCATGGCGGTTTTAATGCCACATTTAAAACTCAACTGTCCTTTTTTGCGAGCAACAAATTAAAGACGGCTACCTTTACACAAGGTCGCGACTGATTTTTCTAAACTGCCCGCTGTTTTATAGTCGGTATTTTCACCGAATAGGCGAATTTTTTCTTTCATGCCGTTTTTGAAGCAGGTGATAGCTCCTTTGGCATTTGAACTGATACAAAGTGCAACGGCTTCTTCTTCAACTTCACTTGCCAAGGCAAAATTCTTTTTGCTTTTGAAAACAGCCGGGTCGTCCATTACTGCTTTCACGCATTCAACAGCGTCTACGTCTTTATTTTTTGGGAACTTTTCGCCGATCCGGGTATTGCTGCAAAGTCGAGCGTATTTTTGTTCTAAAGCCACCGTGTTGACAACTTGCTTTTGAGCGGTAAGAACTTTGTCGTCAGCCATTGCGTCGCGGAAGCACTTTAATGCACCTTTAGCGTTTGAATAGGTGCACATTTCAATAATTATGCTTTCAAGTTTAGTGGCGGCATAGTCCCGACTCATTTTAAGGACATCGGAGTTTTCTTCATCGGCCACCGCCTCATAGCAAGCAAGAGCCTCAGGGGACAATCCGGCAATCGATGCAAAACCTTTTACAGAACAAAACAACGCAAATAATAAAATTGCAGTTTTCATTTGGAATCCTTATCTAGAATAATAGGGTTAATTTTCATAGGTGTTATAACAATATAGGTTTGTCATTTGTAAAAAAACTAGCGCCAATGAATTCAATTCAGAACCGTCTAGTTCTTTGACGATTGCTCCAAAAAACCTGGTTCCTTGCCGAAATTGTGGTGAAAACATTTCATTTTACCTTCTAAGTTGAAGAAACGTGTGCACATGAGGTGAATTATAAATTAGGGTACCGCTAAACAAAAATTTTGGAGTGCCTTGTGTATTATATTAAATTTAAGACCCTATCGGTTGTGGCTTTTTTGGTTTTGATTTCATCGAACACATTTTCAAAAACGGCACCTATGGCTGTCCCGCCGGCCAAACAGGAGCTTACTTTTCTTAATGTCGCCTCCTATGAATCTTTAAAAAAGGAAATGTCGCCGGCTCCGACAGCGGACAGTGCCGCACAAAAAGCTGACGAAGCAGAGCTGGCAATGTGGGAAAAGACTCGAACGCCCGAACTGTGTGCTGCTGCAAAAGCAGAAGCGTCTGATGTTAGTTTTAGCAATCTTTACGCAGGCACCCTTGGAACTAAAGTAGACGAATCTCAAAAAAAGCTAATTTCTGAATTTTTTGGACCCATCTTAGACGATGCTGGATTTTTTGTTTCAAAAATGAAAAAAGATTTTCCACGGCACCGCCCATTTTCATACATTAAAGGGGTTACGCCTTGCGTACCGACAGAAGAATCGCCAGCCTATCCAAGCGGGCACGGAACTATTTCAAAACTCTATGCTTTGGTTTTAATGGATTTGTTTCCTTCAGAAAAAGATAAATTAGAAAAACGTGGTATTGAAATCGGCCAGCATCGTGTGCAAATTGGAGTTCACCATCCCACGGATATCGAAGCTGGAAGAAAATTGGCGGACCTATTGTATTCTGAACTAAAGAAATCTAAGAAATATCAAGATCGTTTGAAAAAACTTACACACGATTTGAAATTGAAAATTTAAACGTTAGTTGATGAGGTTCAAAATTTTAAGCGACCAAAGGATGGTCGTTTAAAAAATATCCGCACTAGTAAACTTGGCAGTTCAAATTTACGAAACTGGAAGCATGATCATCTTTTAAGGAAACGTAGCCACCAAAATTATGTCCAAGTTGTGACCAAAGATTTTCTGGCAAAACGAGGGTAATACACTGATTGTATCTACAATCGCCATTTGAAACATTCGCATATTTGATATAGTTTTTCCACTGTGGATCTCGGGCATTTGAGTTTAAAATTCCCTTAAATGGGCCATTGTTCAAGCTCATCAGCGTAGATTTGCCGCCGGTGACATCTATTATTTTGAAATTCGACAAAACATTTCTGCCAGTGATTTCAGCTTCATAATAGGTTCCGCCAATGGACGAGCCATCCAGCTGATGACAGTCTATTTTTTTAGCCAAAACCGAAAAACTGACAAATGTAAATACAAACCCAATTGTAAAACTTAATTTCATAAAGAACCCCTCTGATTTTATTAAATCCATTTTGTCCAGGGACTATAGGTCCATTGGCTGAAATCGCAAATAAGAAATATTTTCAGTGAATTTGTTTCAAAGGGAAAAATTGGGACGGCACCGGATTAATTTGTGGAACAGGTTTAATTGAAAGCTTTCAGCGTTTGCCAAGATGCAAACGCTGGAGCAAAGTATAAAATTTATTTGCAATCCGTCGTTTTGCCCAATGCAACAGCAGAACCTTGAGTTATCCAAATAATCGAATATTGACCGGGTTCAAATTCAAAAAAATACATAGTTGATTGACCTTCATCTTTTGAGGTTATCCCAACAGCGGTTCCGCCAGTGAAACTTGTGATGTCTGCCATTGAATTGATAGTTGGCAATGATTCAGGCTTGAAGTCAGCAGTTACGAAATCTTGGCTGCCCACAACATCAAAAGCCATTGTTGCTGTAAAAGCTTTACCAGTCGCATCTTTGCCATCAACTTGAAACGCCATAGTCGTGCTGGACATTTGAAATTGTGACTTGTAGTCGTTTTTGATACTACACGCGGTCATTGTTTGTGGTAACCCAGCCCAAGTTAATTGTGCCAATACTAACATTCCAAATAAATACTTAAACATAAGAATCCCCTTTTTGTTTTGTTTATAGACCAGAAAGCATTTCAATTGACCTATTCTTCAATTGCAAGAAAAAACCGCCGGTAGATCCTCTGAATTGCGCTGTTCAAAATCCGTAAAAATTTGTCTTTCGCAACTTTTGCGCCCAAAATAAACCCATGAATAAACGCAAATCCTTCGACCGACTATTAGATGTGGCCAAACCCGAGCTTAAAACATTGTCATGGGGCCTAGTTTTTTTAGTAGTTTCAAGTATTTCCTCGCTTGTTTACCCACAGGTGATTCGCTGGATGGTTGATAATGTACTCGAAGCTAAACGTTTAGACTGGCTTTGGTGGGCTGTAGGAATTTTATTTATCGTATTTATTTTGCAAGGAATTACCTCTAGCCTGCGTTATTATCTTTTTACTCTGAGCGGCGAAAGGATCGCACTAAAATTGCGCCACAAGCTATTCACTAATTTGATGGCGCAAGAAGTTTCATTTTTTGACTTTCATAGAACGGGCGATCTGATGAGCCGACTTGCCTCGGACTGCGGCACTTTGCAAAACACGGTGAGCGTGAATATTTCCCAGGGACTTCGAAATTTAGGACAGGTTTTGGGCGGCCTTGGCTTTATGTTTTATACGTCATGGCAGCTGACTTCGATTATGTTTGTTTTGATTCCGCCAATTGCTTGGTTTGCTGCCATTTTTGGAAAAAAAATTCGAGTGCATTCGCGAAACCTACAAGACGCAGTCGCCGGCTCGAGCATCGTTGCTGAAGAAACTTTATCCGGAGTCAAAACCGTAAAATCATTTGTAAAAGAAGACTTCGAAGTGAATCGATATGGAACGGCTCTCGACAATGCCTTGGGCTTTGTAAAATCCAGAATCACAGCCATTACTATTTTTATGGTCGTAGCAATGACCGTTGGTTTTAGCGCTGTTTGCGTTGTTCTTGCCTATGGCGGCTATCAAGTCATTCAAGGAGCGATGTCAGTCGGCGATTTAACTCAGTTTTTATTATACCTCATGCTCGTCGCTATTGGTGTAGGTAACTTAGGAAGCCTCTGGGGTGATTTTGCAGCGGGACTTGGCGCATCCGAGCGAATTTTTGAAATTTTAGAAAAGCAAACGCAAGAAATTATATCAGGTCAGCGTCCAGATCGAATTTCTGGAAAAATTGAATTTACCAACGTTTCATTTAGTTACCCCACGCGACGAGATATCAAAGTCATAAAAAATCTTACCTTTACTGTCGAGCCCGGTCAAAAGGTGGCCTTTGTAGGATCGTCTGGTGCAGGTAAATCTACAATAGCTAGTCTTATCCCCGGTTTTTATCCGATTGATTCTGGTAGCATCAAAATAGACGGAATCGAAATATCTCAATTGAATGTTTCCTGGTTACGTGAACAGATCGGAATTGTTTCGCAAGAGCCAATTCTTATTTCATCCACAATCGAAGAAAATATTAAATATGGAAAAGAGAACACCAATTCTATTGAAATAACTAGTGCCGCAAAATCAGCAAATGCACTGGAATTTATTCAGCGCTTTCCTGAAGGATTACAGACTAAAGTTGGCGAAAAAGGTTTGCAACTGTCCGGAGGCCAAAAGCAACGGGTTGCTATTGCGCGCGCCTTGCTGAAAGATCCTAAAATTCTAATTTTAGACGAAGCGACTTCTAGTTTAGACACTGAAAGCGAAGCTTTAGTGCAAGAGGCGCTGGATCGATTGATGGAGGGACGAACCAGTTTGGTTATTGCCCACCGCCTTTCAACCATTGTTGACGCAGACAGAATCTTTGTATTGAGCAATGGCGAAGTCGCCCAGTCCGGCCGACATGAGGATCTTGCCAAAGAGAAAAACGGCATTTACTATCGATTGTTACAAAAACAATTCTCTGGAGATGAAGAATGAGAAAGACACTAACTGAAGCGAAAGTTTCTAATTTAGCCCTAGAATCTATGAATCAATTTCACGCCGCTGCCGTCAGCGAAGTCGAACAAGCGATTCAAGCAAATGAATGGGTGATTGTTGGTATGAGGCAAAACCCAGTAGTTACAAAAGCGCGTAAATTTATGGATGAAAAAAATTTGAAGTTTCATTATATCGAACACGGCAGCTATTTTTCTAAATGGAAGCCCCGTTTAGCAATCAAGCTATGGAGTGGATGGCCCACGTTTCCACAAGTGTTCCATAAAGGTGTATTGGTCGGCGGTTGTGCCGAACTTATGAAATATTTAAAAGCGAATAACTAAAATCTAATTTAGTGACGGCTTCCCCAGTCGGGAGCCGTTTTCACTAGCTATTTCGCCGCAGCTGTTCCGATATCCCTGGGATCAGCCACAGCCGTCAATTCCGAGTTACCGGTATCCAAAGACGCCGACATCACTCGGCAAGGCACGCTGCCAAGTTCTATTTTATATCCCATGTTTTTTAACTTGGCGAGTTCGGTCTCTGGCGGGCCAGGTTTTTCAATAGAAAGTATATCGGGCTGCCACTGATGATGGATTCGAATATTTTTAACTGAGCTTTCGAGTGATTGTTTAAAAAACAAATGATTGAAAATAGTCAGTGCAGTACAGCTTATAATCCGCGTACCGCCGGGCGCACCCACCGCCATAATTGGCCGTCCGGTGTCGTCAAAAACAAGAGTGGGCGACATGCTTGAAAGCGGCGTTTTAAAAGGCGCGATGGCATTGGCATCTGACCCAACGGCGCCATATAAATTGGCTACTCCGGGTTTAGCAGAAAAATCATCCATCTCGTTATTTAGCAAAATCCCTGTGCCCGTCGCCACTGCACCAGAACCCATCCAGCCATTTATTGTCTGGGTAGAACTGATGGCATTGCCGTCGCTATCAAGAAAAGACATATGGGTGGTTTCAGTGGATTCGTGTTTTTGATCAATAGTTCCAAATCTTACATCAGCCGCCGCCCGTGCCTTAGTAAGCGAAATTTCATTTTTGCGGGCGTTTAAATAAGAATCAGAAATCAACTGGCTTACCGGTACTTTTACAAAATCAGGATCCCCCAAATATTGAGCGCGATCGGCGAAGGCCATTTGAAAGGCGGCCGCTTCAAAGTGAATAACCTTTGCTGTGTTCATTTCCGTGGGTGTCCAATTTTCTTTTTCTAACATTTTTAAAAATTGAACAACATGGACGCCCCCCGAACTTGGCGGCGGCATCGAAACGATTTTGTAATTAAGAAATTTAGATTCGACAGGCTGCCGATGGAGTACTTTATATCGATTCAAATCTTTTGCGGAAACTATTCCATGCTCTTTTTTTATAAAAGCGACCAATTTTTTAGACGTTTCGCCTTGGTAAAATTCTTTTTCTCCATTTTTGGCAATAGCCCGCAAAGTGTTTCCTAGATCTTTTTGAACCAAAACATCGCCTACCTTGTATGACGAGCCATCACTTCGGATAAAGATCTTTTTTGAATCAGGATATTGCAAAAGAACATTTTTTCTATCAGCCAGGGCAGCTTCCAAGTCGGGGTATACAAAAAAGCCGTCTTCGGCAATTTTGATAGCCGGCAATAGAACTTGGAACCATTCCAATTTGCCGAATTTTTTATGAATTTCCCATAGGCCTTTTACTAAGCCGGGAACTCCCGCCGCCAATGCCCCGTCCTTGGACAGCTGACTTAGATAGTTTCCGCTACCGTCCAAATACATGCCTTTTTTTGCTTTGGTACCCGCGCGTTCGCGAAAATCAATAACGATATTTTCTTTAGAATGCGCTTGATGAAACACAAGAAATCCTCCGCCACCGATTCCGGTTGAATGGGGTCGCTCAACTGAAATGGCAAAAGAGGCGGCCACATAGGCATCAATCAAGTTTCCACCGGCATCTAAAATGTCCGTTGCCGCTTTTGTAGAAAGAATGCCTTGGGTAGCCAGCGCATAGCGTTTACCAGTCATTACGTAGTCCTTACGCTGGGTGCCTGCAAAATCAGAAACTATAACCGAACTTTTTGGCGTTTCTGTTTTTACTATTGTCGAGCAGCCAAATAAAAATAGGGTGGATAACGATAGTTGAAAAAATGTTTTCATATGGTCCTCTATTTTGATAGATAAATGTTTTTATAAAACTGATTTGTTAAATCAAAAGTTCGTGATCTTTTTTGGGTAAAAGAATGATCGACTTCAAGTTCTGTATAGGTCAAAGCTTTTCCCAAAAGAGGCAATACGGCTTGCGTTCGCGCTTCTGGGGTCGCCAAATCGTTCAAAGCTTGTAAAATCAAAGTCGGTTTTTGCCAGCCAATTTTTTCAAGTGTTTCTTTGTAGCGATGACTCATTTGCATTTTACTGAATTCTTCAACGACCTCGTCTCGATTCCGATGAAAAAATAAATGAGGGTATTCTTTAATTAAGGCATCGGCCAACTCATCTATTCCCTTTCCTTCTGGAATTTCCGTAAAGGGAGAATAGAGCACCATCGATTGTAGTTTGTCAGAAAAGTCGGCAAGCAAGTTAAGGGATATAAAACCGCCCCAACTGTGCCCCACAAAATGAATACTTTTTAAATTAAATTCGTTTATAATTTGGGTGACGTACCGGCGCGCTCGTTCCACTGATTTTTTGAAATAAAAAAGTCCAAGCGATTCGCCAAGCCCCTCGTAGTGATGCACAAAAACCGAAGCTTTTGTATTTTGGAATAAATTAAATGCGAGATCTTTATTTCTATTCTTTTGGGACGGAAAACCGTGAAAAATGAAGATTCCATTCTGGGAATTTTGATCATAAGTGTAGTTAAAACAGTTTTCAAAATCTGGTAAGCATCGAAACATCGTTAAAATATTTACCAATTCATTTCGCTTTGGTATCCTAATTTTATGAAAACTCTTCGATTTAATTGGCTCTATATAAAAATTGGCCTCTATGCGGTCCTTTTGTACTCTGTGGTAACGGTAATGCAATACGTTAAGTCCACGTCTTTTTCTAGTAATGTGGAAGTTTTGATGGGTTCTCCTTCGCAGTCGCGTGTTTTTGAATGGTGCTCAAGTACTGTGCAAGTATTGTACTTCGTTGAATCCAACATCACGGTGCGAGAGTCTGACAGAATTCAGGATCTTTGTCGACTAAGCTATTCAAGTTATAAGGCGGATGAAGTGAGGGGCATTGATTGGAAGCCGCTTATGAAATCTTTAAGTGGTACAGGTCAAGAAACAGTCCTTGAGTCTGACAAGACACTTAATTTCATAAAAATGGGCAGTTTGATCTACAAAGTAGACGGACTAAAATCTAAACTCAGTTCTATGGGCTTATCTCAAAATTAAGGGTAGGACGGCTTGACTTCAAAATTCAAATCTACTAATTTCAGACTTCCAGTGTTCAGGAGTAGCTCAGCTGGTAGAGCAAGC
>JAYTTH010000526.1:0-11425 GCA_043745515.1 Pseudobdellovibrionaceae bacterium
CGAATTAGACCATCCAGATATTTCAGGCTTGAGCGTTAATAATGATTTATTTGAGAAAATACATACTCGGTTTGGTCGAACAGACTTTATGGAAATTAAAAACAACTAGAGGAACTATGCTTACTAACACGCTTCTATCTATAATTTTATCGTTTGGGTTTTCTTTGACGGTTCGAGCAGAGATCCCTTTGCTAGAACGTTCCTACACAATTGAAAGTGAAAAAGAATCTACCATCGAAGCAAAAAAAGAAATTCAAGATAAAGCCATTATACAAATAGTGGAAGAATTAGCAGTCGAAGTGTTGGGCGAAGCTCGGTACGCAAAACGCAAGAGTTCACTAAATATTACTTTGGCTCAAAAATCGGCGCGATTTATTCCATTTTCCAATATTACGGAATCGAAACTTGTTGATAAAAAATTGAAGCAAACTGTCCTCTATAAAATTAATTTGGCGGAATTTAGAAATATTTTAAAAGCCATGGGGCAGCTTGAAGAAATTGACAAAAACCAATCGATTTTGCCACTCATCCATTTTGAGAATGTAATTTCACAACGGTCCTATTCTTGGTGGCACAAAGATGACGACTCGATTGCTAAAACTGCTTTGGTCATGGAAAATAAATTAGGAGAAGTGTTTTTGCGGGGTGGCTTTTATTTGTCTCCGGCCAATGAAATGACTTTGTCTGAAGCCCTGCCTAGTGCTTACAACAAATCGCAACTAAACAATGACGAGATTTTGAAAATAGCTCGATTGCTTCAGACTCCCTACGTCCTGTCAGGTAATGTTGTGGTTAAACGCTCGGAAAAACAAATGAATACGATGCGAATTGAACTTCATTTAAATTTGATTCAAGCTGAAAATTGGAAAACTTTGGCTGATATCAAACGAGTTTATGAACAAGCCTTACCCAAAGACAATGCCAAAGTGGACGATGAAATCAGTAGAAAAATCGGCGAGGATTCTGAATCCGTGGGTGCTGAAATAGTGTCTTTAATGACCGATGCACTTCAACGAGGACTAATTAACTCGCAGAAAATGAAATTGAAATTCACAATGGCATCTCAACCACAGAAAATTGAAGTATTGAAAGAACAAATTAAAGCCCAAAATTCGAACATCAAAAACGTAAAAGAAAAGTCAATTAGTGCTAACAGCGTTACCTTTGAGATTGATTTTATTGGCAGCCTTAAAGACATACAGGATAAAATATTATCCATGGATGTTAAAAATTTAAGCTATTTAAAAGTAGAACTAGTAAGTTCTCAGGTCGAGGAGATAGATTTTGAACTTAAACAGTAAAAATAGATTTTTGGGCGTGGTTATAGTTTTGGCGTTGCAACCGGCGTGTCAGACTGTCGAGCGGCGCAGTGGAACCGATCCCATCAAGATGGTTAAGGATATACCTATCAATCCCCATGTGGATCAAAGCCAAATGAAAAAACGGCTTATGATTTTGCCGTTCAACGATACAAAAGTGGTTTTGTCTGCTGAGATGAATTCGGCTATTAAAAAAACATTAATAAAAGAATTGAATAAGTCTCAGGAAGTGATCGCATTTGATAGTAAGGATCTTGGGATCGAAACGGTCAAATTGAATACTCAAGGTGATTATGACCTAAAAGAGGTAGTGAAGTCTTTGAAGCAATACACTGTGCACAGTGCTTTAGAGGCTGAAATCAAAGATCTAAAAGTTAAGAGAACTATTCCAACTAAGGGCATCCTAAAAAATGCAACCTCAGAATATGAATGCTCGATTGTGGTTCGAATTGTTAACCAAAATGGTCGAGAATTGTTGAATCATATGAAAGTTGTGACCTACAAGGATTCGGCGGTCAGCCCTAACGATACATTAAAGGGTCCGGCTGGAGGCAATCCGGTCATTCCTATATTAATTAAGGACACTCTTTTTGAGTTTATCCCTCAGATCACTAAGTCATTGGAAACAATGGTGTGGGAAGGCCGTATCGCATCCTTGCAGGGCGAGCGTGTTTTTTTGAACGTAGGCAAAGTATCAGGGTTAAACGTTGGCGATTTATTGCGAGTCACTGAAGATGGCGAGGAAATCTTTGATACTGAAACAGGTCAATTTATTGGCAAAAGCCCAGGTCGCCTTAAGGGCACGTTAGAGGTAGTTAGTTTTTTTGGACAGGACGGTGCCATTGCGGTGATACATTCCGGTGGTGGATTTAGGGACAACGATCGAGTCGAATTGTACTAGTTGACAGGTCTTTTTGCTGAACTTTCCATTGTAAAGAGCTTTACAATTCCAGAAACTGGTACTATTTATTTGTTAAGTGTTTAGAGTTCGTTTTTGTGATCCTTTAGCGCAGTTGGTAGCGCGTTTCCTTGACATGGAAGAGGTCACTGGTTCAAGTCCAGTAAGGATCACCATTTTAGGTTTTAAGAAGTGCTAGTCGCAAAAGACCATGTTGGGGCAGTAGGTCCGGAACATTTGGCAGCAAGGTGCGGTATTTTTTGGAAAAATCTGAATCCATCGTAATTATCATTAAATCTTCCACTTTTTTATGGGCTTTTTCCCATTGAGCCATTTGAATATCTTCTTTTTGAAAATAGACTTCATCAACCGAAGCAATCAGCTGACTGAGCGCTCGTAACCAGGCTAGTTCGGGGTCGTTTAGTAAAACGTTCAATCGTTCTGTCGGACCCAGAACAAGATTCAGCTTAATTTCACGCTCTTCTATGGCATTCTCGAATAATGTCTTGTGGATTCTTGCCAATGCTTCAGTGATTTGACCTAAGTTATTTTTCAATTCAGCTGAGGATTTCATACTATGACTTATAACGATTTCTGGAGCCCTGGTCATCTTCAATTTTTTATAAAAAATACGCTGTTGTATGAAAATTGTAGTGAAAAAAATATTCAAAACAAACGCGGTTCGTAAAAATTCCATGTTAAAATTGTGCCATTAGTTTGGAGCTTATTTCTATAGTAACGTCGCCTCCAATATGAAAATCTATAAGCATTTTTTATTTTTAATCGTTTTTATCCTATTGCCGTTTCTGTCACAGGCCGCTTATTCAGAGTTAGCGGCTCCAAAGTCGGGTTTAAACCCGAGTGATATTCGGGCATTTAAAATTAGCGATGATTTTCTTAAGCATATGGGCTTTGAAGATTACGTCAAAGAATCGCAGACAACTTTGGCTACCGACAAAGCTCTTTGGCCAGTAGCTAAATGGGCTTTGCAGCAAAATGTCGACAACTTTGAAGCTTTAAACGCGGCTCGTAAGATTGGCGACTTTACCTACGCAGTGTTAAACCGAACAAAAGATCGTGCGTCTCTTCTTAGTAAGATTTCTGTATTGACTCAGGTTATTTCCCAACAGCTTAAGAACTTTCCACAGCTAAGGTTTGAGCCTTTGGATTTGGGCGAAATAAAAGGTAAAACGGTCGATGAATTGCTCGAAATTAAAAATAAAAAATTAAAAGTTCGGGCAGACGAACGTTTTGACAAAGAAAAAAGTAATTTAGTGAAAGCATTTTTGGGCCTATGGGCGGGTCTTTCAGATCCAGAAAAGCAAGATATCGCAGAGTGGTTAGATGACACGTTATCAGATGCACTTTGGGATGCGTATACGGCAGAAACAAGACAACAAAATCGATATTTAGGACGAGCCATTATACTTGGGCTTGAAAAATATCTTCGGGAAAACAAATTGGGTGATTTAGAAAATGTATTGGCTCTTGATTTACGAAAAGAATCTTTGTTTATCGAAAATTATGTTTTAGGTCAGTTTATGACTCAAGATCGTGATTTAAAATATGTAACTTATTCGTTTAAATCGGGCGACATTGCGTTTGAATATTCCCATGGCCTTGAAGCGTTTTTTACAAGCCTTGTTGTTCGGCCCCATGTGCCTGAAAATGTTAAAATTGCTGAGTCTTACAAACTTAATAATAGCTATTCTGACGCAACTAAGTTTTTGAGCACCGACGAATATTATAAGGTAGTGGATAAAAAAGCTGTCGGTTTGCCGCTTGGTTTTCAAGAACAGCGAATTTATAATACCTTTTGGGATTCTGATTATTCCAATGGTTTTTCGCATTGTGGCTTGGTAGAACTGCGCACGGATCCAGAGACAGGTATATCAATGGCCTGGATCTGGGACACGTTTCCAGATACAAACGGAGCGGGCGGCGTTCGTCTTTTGACGCCAGAGGGGTTTTCGGTACCAGAAAAGCATTTAAAAATTGGATTTCTGCGCTATGATCCAAAAAAGATACTGACGCAATTTAAAAAACAGATCGCAAGCCGGGGTTACCTTAAGGATATTTGGAAAGGCTATTCAACACGTATAGCAAAATACGAATCTGGCGAGTGGGGACCTATTTATGATGAAACTCAAGACTACACTTGGCCAACAAAAGTGGATGAAGCGACCATTAGTTCCTGGTTGCAAACTGACGAAATCAACGCGGACTCATGGTATCAAAAAACAATTTTACCTCGAGTGTTTGATCGCGTCCACAGTTATGTGTCTTCAAGCGATGCTGTTGTTTTTGCCGCGGGACTGGTCAATGCCCGGTCAATGTTGTACTGTTCGCAGCTGATTGTATTGGCTCATTTAGAGGCGGCAAATTTTGATTTGCAAAGCGAGTGGGATACAATTCCTTCACTAGTTAAGCTTTTTGGTGGCAGCCTGAAGAAAATTGTAAATTTGGCTGCAGATCAGCGAATAGTTTCCCCAAACGGATTAATTTGGCAGTCTCCTATTTTTGGAAGTCTGGTCACGATCTACAACAACCGATCCCGAGTTCCCCTTCATGCCGGGCAAGACGGAGTGACCTTGGCTGAACACTATACGCATCGTTTGGATTCGCTGAGTGAAGTTAAAAACGACACGATAGTTGATAATTTAAACGGAATTATTCTTCCAGCCAAACAACGTTTGCCGATTGATTCTGAAGACTAGTCCATCTTGGTTGACAATTTATTAGGTAACCAGACTTGATTTCAGTCCAAATTTAGCTCGATGAACATCCAGAGACTACGGTCAATGATACTTTTTTAATCTGCCTATTGAAATAATTAAATATGCACTTTAAAAAATCGTCTTTGGCTGCTATTCTGTCCTTTGTTTTTTTAAACTCCTCGTGTTCTAAGCCATTCACAACGGCTTCTGTACCGATATCTTCTGAAGTTGAAAACATTGTCTGCCCGCAAAGCTATGAAGTGACTTTAGATTTTTTTAGCCAATTAATTGCCCAAAAGGATGCCAATTCTGAATCTATGTCCGAGCAAAGTTTTAGCGAAGCCATGTCGGTAGACGATGTATTTAAAGGTGTGGGCGGGGCGTACTTGAAAAAAAATCTTTATTCTTTGTATCTAGATTTTTTTCAAGATGTTAAATACCTTTCGTCGTTTGAATCTAACCCAGATTTAATCGAGCTTGTGTCGGCTTTAAAAGTTGAAGACACTGAAAATCATGTTCGCAAAGAGCTGGTTGATAAATACAAATCAAAAATAAATTCCATAAGTCGCGATCTGAAAAACATGGGGTATTCCTGTCCCGAGGATCGCGAAACTGCTCGCGAACCCGCAGCCGCTGTTAAACCGGTTCTGCCGCCAGCAATTGAAACCGTTATTTCTGCAAGAGAAAGTGTAACTGAGGCCTTAAAAATAGCGATGCGAAAAGTTTTTGCGGTTACTTACCAAAGCTGTGATGTTTTAACAATGGATCCTTTGACTAAAAATGATAAAAATATCGAGGGAGTCAAAGAAGAATGTTGTCACACTAGCGGGCGAGGCTTTACCAGGCACATTGTTGATCTCAAGGCCGTTGTTAAAACGCATCCCTACATTCAAAAAACATATGGCAACGGTTGCTTTGATTTAAAAAATAGTCCTCTGATCTATGATTTTGGAGGTCGTCCAAATTTTACTCGAGGTGCTTCCGGGCAGTTAAATTTTTTTTCGAATTGGGGCGGAAGCGAAGCCTTGGGTTATGATTGCTCTGCCTTAGTTTACACGGTTTTGATGGGCGCAGGTTTTCGGCTAAAAGAAAATAAAATGTTTGTAGCCAGTGATGTAGCCGCGGCCCAGTCTCGGCAATTTCTGGATCCAGCATCTAAAGGGTGGAGCTGTCTAGAATCTCTTCAGTTTAATAGCAGGAACAGTGAACCGCTCATTGAAGGGGATATTGCGTCTATGGATGGACATACGTTTATGATTTATCGTGTCGGCGCTGATCCCTATGGATTGTCTGGAATTTCTGATTGCAATAAAGTTGATTTTCAAAAATTTAATTTTGATATAATTCAATCTTCGCCTTCAAAGGATGGAATTGGGGTCAATGTTTATTCAGCAAAAGACTATTTTTTAACAACAGGTACAATGCGAAATGGCTTTGTTGAGTACGCAAAAAACTATTGCGAGCATTCGAAAAATGGATTTGCAAAAAAAATAAATCTAAATTATTTTTCCATCGTCAGAATGAGTGCAAATCCATCCTGTCGAATGCCCATTATTCATTTTCAGAATGAAAGCTGCGTGCAACAGTGTATCTAGTCTGTAATTTAAATTACTGAAGTTAATCTCTAAATTTCCACAAAGTAGCATCCATCAAATGACTGGGTTTTACATTTTTCATGGCCGTCATTAGGCTAGCTGAGGCATTAGGAATGTCGGTCTCAATGTCCTTAAGCAACTTTTTCATTTTTTTACGTTTGAGACCTTCTTGGGAACCACAGAGGTTGCAAGGAATGATAGGAAAGTTCCATGCTTTCATAAGAGCAATCAAGTCGTCTTCTTTGACATAGCATAAGGGGCGAATCACGGTATGCGTGCCTTCATCGCTGATCAATTTTGGCGGCATTGATGATAAATGACCCACATAAAACATATTTAAAAACAGCGTTTCTATCAAGTCATCGCGGTGATGACCAAGCGCAAGTTTTTTAATTCCTAGTATAGACGCCTGATCGTATAAGATAGCGCGACGAAACTTAGAACACAGGGTGCAATACGCTTTCCCGGCAGGTGTTTTTTCTTTAACTACGGAATAAGTGTCCCGTTCGACGATCGTAAGTTTAAGACCATTTTTATGATAAAATTGAACAAATTGAGTGGCATCAAATCCGGGTTGTTTTTGATCTAAACAAACACATTCGAATTCAAAATCTATTTCAGACCGTCGTTGAATTTCCTTAAGCAAAAGAGCCAAAATAGTTGAATCTTTGCCGCCAGAAACACAGACCATGATTCGATCCTTGGCTTGAATCATATCAAAATCATTGAGGGCACGGACAATGTCTTTGCGAATTTTTTGTGCGAGCGGTAATTCATAATCGACAGTGGATGCGAAAGAAACTAATTCGGGTTGCTGCATACCACAGTGATAAACTATTTATCCATTTGAAATCAAGCCGATCCCGCAAAGGTTGTCAAAATTTCTAAGTAAGTTTAAACGGGGCTAGCAGTCGATTCATTGCTGATTTCGATATAAGGGCGCGCTAGCTTTAGTCCATTGGCGGTTAAGGCCTCAAACCCGCGACGATAGACTTTATCTGATAAGAGATACTGTGCTCCGTAGTTATCAATATGAAAAACGACTTTAAAACTAATGGCGGTTTCACTCGTATCACTAATATAGGCAATTGGTGAAGGAATGCCGCGAATATCGCTTAAGCCCGCGACCGAAGATTCCAGTACAGAAATTACTTTTTCAGGATTCACTCCATGGCTCATTTTAAATATTACTGACCTTACTACAGGCGTATCCTTAGGTGAAAAGTTGCTAACTTGAGCTTGTGCCATCATACGATTAGGAATAGCGATCACTTCTTCAAAAAAACCGTCCATAATTGTTGATCGCCAAGTGATTTCTTTAACTTTGCCTACTGATTTTTGAGCCCCTTGAACTACTTCGACCCAATCGCCGATTTCAAATGATTTATCGATTTGCATGGCTATACCAGCAAATAAATTGCCCAAAGTATCTTGCAGAGCCAAACCTAAAATAATTGAGAATGCGGCCGACGTTGCCAAAAGCGGAGCTAGCTGGATCGCAAAAACATTAGAGGCCGTCCAAAAAACTAAAATAATTGAAAGTAGCAATGAAAAAATATTTACCAAAAGCATCGGTACACCGGTCTGCATTGAGCTCATAAAGAGATATTGCAAAACAATCAGGCGGCACGTTTTTACAAAAACAATCATTCCCCAAAGCAAGGTGACAAGTCCTATATAGGGTGCAACTCGGTGAAAATGAGTCCATTCGGAATCCACTTCATTAAGAATTAAAAACGTAAAAAACAAGAGGCTCAATACCAAAAAATGTCGGGTAATATTATTAAAATGGTTTTGAATATTACGGTGCCTCTCTTCCGAGGCATCACGCAGGAAGAAGCGATAAAACAAATAGGTTACAAAAACTAAGAGCCCCAATAGGGTATAAGGCTCAATTTCTAAAAGCTGTGTTAGGGACTGATTTGGAATTAGTTTAGTCATCAATTATTTAATTGTAGCGTGGACACGGTGGGTGTCATCAAAATCATCTAACTCTTCTAAAAATTCTCGAACGTCATTCAATTGGGCATCGGTTAATTCGGTGATATTTTTGGCTTTAAAGGATAATTCAACTTTAGTTACATTCCATTTTCTTTGAATCAATACTTTACGTATAGCATCTAAGCTTTCGGGATTGCCCAGAAAAACGAATTTAGGCTTCCCTTTTTCATCTTCGTCTTTTTCAACTTCATTGGCACCGGCCTCAATCGCTTCTTCTTCGGGATCAAAGCTGCCGTCTTTTTTGCCTTCAATCAGACTTACGCGTTCAAACATCCAGGCCACCGAACCTGATTCCCCCAGGGCACCTTCGTGAGATTTAAATAATATTCGCACCTCTGAAGCGGTTCGATTTTTATTATTGGTTTGGCACTCGACAATGACTCCGACACCATGAGGGCCGTAGCCTTCATAAGTCAGTTCATCAATAGATTCGCCATCGTTGAGCAACCCAGCACCTTTTTTAACCGCTCGGTCAATAGTGTCGTTTGGGCAAGATTCGCTTTTGGCCGCATCGATAGCTAGCCTTAATCGGGCGTTCATCCCTGGATCCGCTCCACCTTCTTTGGCAGCAACCTGAATTTCGCGCGCTAGTTTAGTGAATATTTTCCCTTTTTTTGCCGCATTTTCGGATTTACCCGCATTTTTCCATGATTTTCCCATAACCTAAATGAAACAAATACCAGCGCATTTGTCTAGCCGATTTTGAATGAGGGGTTGCTATCAGCGTTTTATAGATTTCGGATCCACGGCATCCTGCAATCCGTCGCCTACAAAGTTAAAACTGACAGTAGTGATGAATATCATAAGTCCCGGCAATATCGTGAGCCAAACATTCTTATAGATTACTTCTTGAGCATTGTTCAGCATATTGCCCCAGCTTGGTGTGGGCGGCATAATTCCTAGACCCAAAAAGCTCAAAGCGGATTCATAAATAATAGAACTGCCAATGCCTAGAGTGATGGCCACCAACATAGGTGCAATAACATTCGGGAACATGTGACGAATAATGATCGTGCTATCACGAGCACCCAAGGTTTTGGCTGCCAATACAAACTCGCGCTCCCGCAAGCTTAAAATACTGCCGCGAACTAGTCGAGCCACCGTCATCCAAGAGAACAGACACATAATCACAAACATTTTTACGATACTTTCGTAACTGGGATTTAAAAACTGCTTTATTGCGGGAAGCTTAGTTAAATCCACTGCCGAAAAAACGATTAAAATTGGTATTGTGGGCAGTGACAGTAAGGCATCGGTGATTCGCATCAAAAACATATCAATTTTACCGCCGTAAAATCCTGCAATCCCGCCGATAAGCAAGCCAATTAAAGCGCTTGAAAAGGCAACTAAAATTCCAACACCGATTGAAACGCGTGCCCCATAAACGAGTCGAATAAACACATCTCGGCCGACTTCGTCTGTTCCAAATATATGAAAACTGCTAAATGTGCTGAGGATTTTATTAAAATTGCCGTGCTCAACACTCTTCAGTTGGGCTAGTAAAGCGCGAATTTCACCGTCTGGTTTTTGGATTAACGTGAATAAGGCTTCCTTGTTGTCGTCTTCGGTTTCGGTGCTGGCAACGCTTAAAACACTCTGACTTTTTAGTTCCGATGCTAGCTGCTTTGCTTCTTCAGGAAACCGATTTAGATAAAGTTCAATTGCTGTTTCCTTGATGTCATTTGTAGCTTCTGCCCTGGCCATTGGAGGCAAGTAGCGAGCAGATACATTTTGGCGATTGGGATCTAACCCCGTCATTGAGCTAATTAATTCTGCTCCCAGCGATACTGCCAAAAAAAATAATATAACGAAAGATGAAAAAAACGCCATTTTGTGTTCTTTAAATTGATAATAAACAATTTTCCACATGGGAAGCGCCGACTCCAAAGCCTTTCGTTCGGCAGCGTTTAATGAATGTTCAGTTAGATTTGAAGTGGGTGGCACGTTGATTTTTTCCATTTTTTAAGTGTAGGCAATTCTAGGGTCGGCAAACCCATACAAAATATCTGCTAAAAGATTCATAATTAAAACCATACTGACTGATATTATAAATGAAATCATTGCCACATTATAATCGTTAGACATAATTGAATCGTAGACTAGTTTCCCAACGCCCTGATAAGCAAACACCGTTTCAGTCAATATAGCACCTGAAAATAATCCCGAAAAACTCAACGCGAAAATAGTGATCAAGGGAATGAGCGCATTCCTAAAACCATGTTTCCAAATTACAATAGCGCGGGTGAGGCCTTTGGCGTGGGCCGTGCGAATAAAATCGTTTCTCATCGCTTCCATCATGCTAGACCGAATGTAGCGAACAAATCCGCCGATCTGTTGAACACTGAGCGATGTAACTGGCAAAATCAAGTAAAGACCGCGATCTTTTATGAAATCCCATGTGGACGCATAATCGACTCCGATCGTTTCCGTTCCGCCCGCGGGCAAAATTGGAAAATGAACCGCAAAAATAATTATGAGCATTAGGCCTAGCCAAAACGACGGGATTGAAATTCCACCGAACGAGAAAAAATTCACGATGTAGTCAACTTTGCTTCCAGGATTTAAGGCTGAAAATATTCCCAAGGGAAGGGCTACTAGCAATGAAACCGTTAAAGCCAAAAGCGATAGTACAAACGTGTTTTTAAGTCGCGGTCCCATCAATTCATCTACTGGTACGCGATAGGTTCGGCTATAACCGAGATCACCAGATGCTATTGTTTTTGCCCACGTAAAATACCGCTGATAAGCAGGCTGATCCAGGCCATACAAATCTCGAAGGCGTGCGATGTCTTCAGAGGTGATTCTTGGGTTTGATTGAATCATAAGTTCGACAGGATCGCCTGGCATCAACGTCATTAAATAGAAACAAACATAGGATATTATTCCTATAACCAA
>JAYTTH010000527.1:0-11314 GCA_043745515.1 Pseudobdellovibrionaceae bacterium
AATGATCCATCTAACCCGCGAAGTCCGGCAAATGTGGATTCAATGCCCTATTCTTATAGGAACCATTTGGTAAATTACTTGGATGGCCAGATTGAATATATTGCTAGGAACCTGAATCTATACAGCGAAAACCAAAGATTCATTCTTGGATTCGAAAAGAATCCATGGTGCCAAGCCTATGTAGGCGCCAAGGCGTCAACAAAACCAAAGATACCCTTTGCACCCAATGATTTAACGTTAACAGCAGAGGCTTATGCAAAGCCTTTCGGCGGAAAAATCGGCCCCTGGTATTATAAACGCTGGGGACCAACCGATCAAGAATCGACCGGCAGTATTGTAGATGTAACAACTCATCTCGACCCAAATCTACCGATGCGAATTAAAGATGTCAGCGTGATACAAAATGATCCTGCACTTTCTGGCAGTCCTCTGCGGGTTGCAAACTATTCCAAATATATTGGCGATCCATATGGCCTAAAATCTTGGCGATCCATGGGCCTTTTTGCGCGGACGCTTTACAATCTAAGCCCTCAAGCTGCCTACAGAACTATCGGAGGCGCCACATCGCCGACAGATTTAAAGCTACTTTCAAATGACCCAAGCGCGCTTCAGCTAGATGACTGGTTTGAAATCGCGAAACCAATTCAAAGTAATACAGCCAAAGATATTTTAGCTTGGAATAATCTTGATAATCGCGAGCCATCTATCCGTACACTAGAAATTGCAGGACTTGCCCCAGACCAGTTTGATTTGGCTTACTATTCAATAGAACCCAATTTCTACGACAACTACTACAAGCGAATGAAAGTGGGTATTATTCAAAAACTTGGCATTAACGATTCTTTTTTTCGACCCGATCTGGGCGCACGAGTTGGGAATAACCTACTCGAAAAGTTTTCAGTCAAAGATCAAATCAAACTTGTAAAAGATATCACGCCGCCAGTATTGGATTTTCAAACAAAACTAACCTATGCAGTTATAAATCCAGTTCATCTTCTAACATCTTGGAGCAACAAATCTTTGTTTGACTACGACAAAGTGGCCGATGACTATTTCGGAAATTGTGTGGCACCAAATACAGACAAACACAATTACACTGACCCCCAAACCAATGCCCGATTCCAACTTGCCCCCGGCGAATCTGTGCCCGGAGAATGCGTGACTGGTGGACGCACCGGGTATTCAGTAAAAATTATTTCAAAAGATTATTTATTTGCACCTGTAAAAGTGGGCGGCGACGCCGCGGGTGAGTCAATGATTCTAAATCCACCTCGAGATTTTTGATTTTGTAACTTTTCTCAATTCAAAACGGTCTGTAATATAAACTTTTTTAAACTTTTTTAAAATTAGACACCTGACTGACCCGAAGTCAGTCGTAAAAAGTGTATGCATTTCTGACACTAACTAATGATTCAAATTGAGATTCCCTAGAGAAAAACTTTATTTATCCACCAAATCCTCCGACAATTAGACATCAGCGATTGCTTGGGGGATGAATGAGTTTCACTGTAAAATCATTTTTTATGAATGTGACTTTTGCAATTTCGGTCATATTTTCTTTTAATGCATTTGGCGGCGGAACCGCTCCGAGAGAGGGCTCGCCAGCGTGGATTGCTGCTCAAAACAAGGCATCTGATGATTTACGCGCTGCCGCGCTTAAAGAGGATATTGTAATTAAAAGTCATGGTGACGTCGTCATTCCAAAAGACAATGGCGCTTTTGAAACCGATTTTGTAGGGTCTAGTGCTTTATCAGGCAATGGTGGGCTCAAAACACTGAGCGCTCCGGCTTCAATAGATCGATTGGCACCTATCAGTGCAGAACCTTTACAAATGGCTGCTCCGGCCACATTGCCAAAACTTCCAGACATTCCGGCTGCACCTGCAATGTTGAAAACCCAATCGGATAGTGTGACAGGAGCATTACCCGCAGGGGAAGAATCTATAGATAGTTTTAAGCCTGGGGCAACCGGGGCGACCGAAATCGCCAATTCTAAAATTGCGGCCGCAGCGCGCGGGCAATCGATGGTTGGTGATAAGCCAAACTTCTGTGAACCAATAAACCAGCCAGTCAGATTTGATGAACCCTTACTCGCAATTGATACCATCATGCCACTTTGCAGTGCTTTAGTAAACGCAGACAAGGCTTGTTTTTCAGTCTTTTCTGGAGAGTATGGCGTGAACAGAATCTGCCACACTGAAAACAATGAAAGTATATCCTCTTCGATTACCATGATCCAAACATTAATGTCTGTTGCTGGCGGGGTAACCAATGCTTGTAACAATTTTGGTAAGGCTATGGATATTGCGAAAAAAGCTATGACCGTGTATACTACTGCGTGCTCTGTCGCGCAGGTGGTTTGCAGTTCAAAATGTGGCGGCGCCTTCCTAGCGCTTCAAAGTTTTGTTTCCAAATCGGCAGTGACTGTTAAAACAATGATGACTCAGTGTCAGGTCAAAAAGGCAGCATTACTCAAATTAGCCGCTTCAAAAAAAATGGCCAACGATCCATCATGGAATGTTGAACAAGCCGATTCAAGAGATCTTGATCGCGAATGCATAAGGGTCAAAACACAAGTCGAAACTGCAACCGCGTATGTAAAACCTGACACAACCGTCGCCTACATTCAAGGTATTGCTTCAAAGGCAGAAATTTGTAAAACTTCGATTCCGACACTATTAGGCACTGCGCTCGTAAACATAGTTGGTCTCGCGCAATCAAAAGCCCAGTCGGATCAATGTAAAAAAGATTCCGAGTCAAAAGAGAACCAGGATAAATTAGCACAAGCTTGTACTAACGATGCCAACAAAGATCACGCAGATTGTGCTTGTAATTTAGACGCGAACAAAACTATCCCTCGTTGTGTAGCTTACAATGATAAATTTATGGATTGCGCTAAACCTGAAAATGCAGACAAGCCGATTTGTATCTGTAAAGCCAATCCACGAATGAAAGGCTGCGAAGGTGTTTCCACAACTCTTGCGACCAATTCAACTTTGGGGGCCGGCGGTGCCGGTGGTCTAAGCGGCAGTCGTGGACCGTCTGGAAATTTAATAAATGCACCAACGGCAGCAACCAATGCGGCTGGGTTTCCTGATTCACTTAAGAAAGGCAATGGCAGCGATGGCGGTGGCGGCAGTGGCTCGGGCGGCGGCGGCGCCAGCGGTGGCGGACTGACTGGTGGTCCTTCTGGTTCTTCTGAAAAAGCATCTGGATCAGGATCGGGCTTAGGAAAAGACGCAGCCAACATATCGGGTGGGTCTGACAGCGGCGGTGGCGGCGGATTTCACGGTGGATTTGGCGGCGGCTACACGTCACCGGATTATCAAAATCAACTTCGCAAATTTGCCGCAAAAAATGGTATCGGTGCCAAGATAGCTGGCAACGGCTGGACCGAGCAAGTGACCGGTGGCGGCGGCAAATCAAACTTTGAAAAAGTGAAAGCTCGCTACCAGGAAAATAAACCTACATTGTTAGGCAAATAATTTACGGATTCTTAAAGCTATTTGAATCTGAACAGGATTGAAATTGTAATATCGGGGGATAAATGAATAGAGAATTAAACAGCCAAACTAAAATTGTCACATTTGCGCTTGCCACATTTGCCCTTGTCATTTTCGCAAGTGCTGCGTCATATGGTGTTTCTGAAAACAATAGCGACAGCAAGCCGGTCGCTGTAAGTTCAAGTTCTGCAGGCCCCACGTTGAATCAAAGCGCGAGGACATCAAATAGCCAAAACAATTCTTCTAGTGCAATCAGTAAAGTCATTGGTGTTGCCAATATCGGGCTAGGAGCGGTTCATTTGTCTAAATTTACCACAACTTGCGCAACCCTTGCCGGTTGTGTGTACTCGGAGCTATTCCAAGGCATCTTGCATTTAGCAATGGGGGCCCAGTCCTTTCAACAAGCCGGCGCCAATTCAGCGGCTGCTGGTGATGCTGCTCTGACCGGAATCGACACTTCAGCCTGGAACAATCCATTTGGAAATCCAAATGCTCCAAACGCGAATAGCAACTTGTTAGATCCTAAAATTGACCCAGCTACTGACAGAGCACTCGCAAACGTTGTTAACACTAAAAAATTCAATGATATTAAATCACAATTGCTGTCGACTGGAATTGGTGGCGTTAGGATTGATCCAAAATCAGGAAAAATTATCGATACCAAAACAGGAAAAGTCTATGATCCTGCGAAATTAACAGATGCAAAAGGTATGGCTGATGCTGGCTTTTCTAAAGGCGATTCTTCGGCAGCATTAAGCGCAGCTGGCCAAATTGAAAAGGCAGCTATGAAAAAGCTTGGCCTTTCAGCGGAAGGCATTGGTGCGGCCACAGCCGAAAACGGCACTATCGACGGCGGCAGTGCTAGTATTAATGGCGGCGCTATGTCCGGCGGTTCTGCAGACGCTGGCGGCATGAGTGGCGGACGACGAGGCATTGCCAGCAGCGGCGGGGTCGGTGTTAAAATTCCCTCGAACCAGATCGCTGGTCTGAGCAAAAATTTTAATGGTGAGCGTATCGGCGTTTCGGCGGAAAATATTTTTAATATGATGGCTCGTCGTTATAAAACAAAAGAAAAACAAAATTCATTTTTTGATCCTTCTGAATTAGTAAAAATGCCGCAATAATTTAGCTTACTCACTTGCCCGCCTCGCTTAATCGGCATTAGAATCAGGTCTTCCGTTGGAGGGCCTTTTTTATGCTTTTGCTTAGATTTTTTATAGTTTCCACAGTCGCTTTTACTATTCTTAATTGCCAATCTAAAAATGCGGCCTCTGAAAAACCGGCCTATACACAATTTGGCATAGAGTCCGTTCCAAAAGATGACTTGAAAAAATATGCACCAAAAGAACTATCCAGTGCGACTTTAAAGAATAAATTATCTCAGTACATGGATATTCAATCCCCCGCAGGAGTTTTGCTGCATCCAAATGGCAAAGATGTTTTTTATAACTGGCGCATTTCTGGATACCAACAAGTTTGGAAAATGTCCGGCGCGATGGGTTACCCTGTTCAAATGACTGGCGGAAAAGATTTAACCACCCTAATGGACATCGCGCCTAACGGGCAATTTATCATTCTGCATCGAGATGTCGACGGCCAAGAAGCACCAGGAATCTATATTCAATCTGTTGGCGGCGGCGAATTAGTCAAAATATTTCACGAACCTAAAGTCCGTGCTGGATTTCAGTTTATATCCCAGGACTCAAAAGAAATCTATTTTACATCCAATCAAGAAGACCCTCAAAGTTTTTATATTTACAAAATTAACATCGATACCAAAAAAATTGAAAAAATTTCTGATGAAAAAGGCATGTGGTATATTATGGATCATCTTGGTGATCGACTTCTGCTGGGCTATGCCAAAACATCCTTTTCAAATGACGTTTACGAGCTAAATTTAAAAACAAAAGAAAAGAAATGGCTGCTAGGTGAAAAAAGCGACGATCCTTTTGATGTTCGTTTTCTAAAAGGGCCTAGTAAATATTTGGTAAAGACGCTAGACGGTGATTTTGATTCGCTAAAGCTGCTTGAGGGCGGAAATCTGAAAATGATTTCAAAAGCTGAAAAATTTGATATCGAACAATTTGGGCTTAGTGAAAATCGTGATTTTTTGTCTTATGAATTGAATAGAAATGGTTACACTGATCTGCATATTTTTAAAATCAGCGCTGATGGACTTCTCAATGAAATTAATTTTAAATTAAACGCGCCAATCAGTCTTCAGAAAGCGGATCATTTGAAACTATCTTTCAATCACACAAACGGCACGGCTGTCATATCGTCGTCTTCAAGCCAAGAGCCTAGATTGTTTTATACGTTGGATTTAAACACGCGCCACTGGGTACAATGGACAAAAACCAATGCCCCTGAAGTTCGTACAGATTCTTTTGTCGTTGCCACTTTAGAATACTATAAGGCCAAAGACGGCACGCCGATTCCTATGTTTGTTCGTCGCTCTGAGCGTTGTAAAAAAGAACTTTGCCCTGTCATTGTTCTGTTTCACGGAGGTCCAGAAGGACAAGCACTGGCTGGATTTAACCCCATGGGACAACTAAGCACTGAAAACGGATTTGTGTTTGTTGAGCCCAATGTGCGCGGCAGCAGCGGCTATGGACGAACTTGGCTTCAATCGGACAATGGACCTAAACGAAAAGAAGTGGTCAGCGATATTCAAGACGCTGCGCTTTGGATCAAACAAAACTGGGCTGTAAACGGCATCGCCCCTAAGGTTGGAATTTTTGGTTGGAGCTATGGAGGCTATTCCACACTAATGGGCATGACTTATTTTGCGGGTTCGTTTGATGCTGGAGTTTCGCTAGTAGGTATTTCCAATTTTGTATCGTTCTTGCAAAATACAGCTCCCTATAGACGTCTAGTAAGGGAAACTGAATATGGTTTTTTAAATAGGGATTTACAAAGTTTAATGGACCTTTCACCTATTAACTATATTCAAAAGGTCAGCGGTCCGTTGATGATCATTCAAGGAGCTAACGATCCAAGGGTGCCCGTTGGCGAAGCCATACAAATGCAAAAAGCACTCGAGGCCAATAAAAAGGTTTCACAATTGGTGATATTTCCTGATGAAGGTCATGGCTCTGCTAAAAAAGAGAACAAGCTATTAGAATGGGGATATATTTTAGAGTTCTTTACAAAACATCTTGGGCGTTAATAATCAATTTATCCTCTAGCAAGTCCGGTTTGGTGATTTGAACACCCGGGCCTAGAATACAATTTTTAATTCGGCACGCGCCACCTACTGTTACATTGGGTCCTAAAACGACATAACCAGAAATATTTTCTTTATGGTATTTAGCACTTTTATCGATCAAAAAATCCTGACCTTCTAATTTTTCATAAATGCTGTTCGGCGCATATTCACTCAAAATAGTATTTAAATAATTGGCCGCTGCAGATTTCTTAGAAAGCATTTGCAAACAATCCCGAGTTGCCAATCTAAAATCGACCTCGTTTCCAGTCTCAAACCAATGGCAATCCATTGGAAATATTCGCGCCGTGTGACCCGCCTTTAAAGCCTGCGTCAGGCCGTCATAAAGAATATTGGATTCGCCTTGAGCGATAAATTTAAAAATGGCGTCTGAAAATAGAGCGATTCCAATGTAATGAAATCCTTTTTCAGAGCCCATTATTTTTTGTTTTCCAAATCCCAAAATATTGGAATTTCGATCGGTCCACACACCGCCAAATTTTGTTCCCACTTCGGAATGTTCGGTCACTAGCAGTGTAGCAATCGCTTGGCTAGATTTGTGTTCTGCCATAGCTTGGTCTAAAGCATCATTGTATTTTGGGATGACAACCTCGTCGCCATTCATCAAAATAAAATCGCCCCGAGCCAAAAAATGATGGCGAGCTTGCCCTAGTCCGCCACCGCTGCCTTGTAATACGATTTCATCTGAAAACTTAATCGGAAAAGGATGCGATCGAGCATTAACTGCAAACTTAAGTTTCTCTGGCAAGTGGAACGTGTTCATCACCACTTCATCAATTTTCAACGACTTCAAAAGTTGCAAAGAATAGGAATAGAGCGGCACATTTAAAAATGGAATGGCTGGTTTTGGTAAAAACAGCGTATGCGGACGCAGTCGAGTGCCTTCGCCAGCCGTCAACATCATCACTTTCATAAAGATTCGTAATTTTTTTCCAGTGCGCCAGAATCAACCAGCATATTCATAAATGGCTTGAATTCTGGAAACTCTTCTAGGCTTTTGACCACACGCTTTAATGTGGGAGCTAAATATTTCAAGTAGCGTCTGTCTTCACGTTGATGAAAAAAACTAGCGAAACTGCCGCAGGCTTTAAAGCAGCGCTGAATCGATTGTAATTCATAAATTTGATTAAAGTGGTCTTTGTTGAAGGTCTTATTGAATTCTTTTGCTCGATCAAAATAATACCCTAATATTTTTTGACCATAATCATCTTGAATATCCACGTACGAATCTTTGATCAGACTCACTAAATCATATTGAACAGGACCCAGGCGGGCATCTTGGAAATCAATTACAAACATCGTATCAAACTTAAGCATTAAATTTCTAGAGTGATAATCCCGATGGGAAATAAATTTTGGTTCTTTATGTAATATTTCGGATATTTTAAAAAATATAGTTTCGATTTCTTTTTCTAGTTTTTCGGATAAATTGAAACCCAGTATTCCTTTAATTAAATTGTCTTTTCCGTAATTTAATTCCCAAACAAATTTTTCGGTATTGAATTCAATATCAAAGGCCGTGCAAGGCTGTTTTAATGCCGTAGATTGGTAGTGAATTTTAATAATTTCATCAATTGCCAATTTGTAATACTCAAACGAGGTTTCCGATTCTTGCTGTTCCCAAAATTTGCGCTCTAATGTCAAATCGCCCAAATCTTCAAGCAAGACCAATCCATCCGTTTCGGACATATCCACCAATTTTGGCACATGAACTCCGGCAGAAGCGAAATGATTTAAGACACTAATGAATGGATATTTTGCAGCTTGAAATGGTTCCCACTTCATAAGAACCAAAGTACGACTATCGACAATTACACGATAATATTTTCGAGACGAGGCGTCCCCAGCCAATTGAATAATTTTAAAATCAGACTGCTTTAATGATTGTTCTAAAAAAAGTTGCACTTTTTCATCCTTGATAAGCAATTGAGTTCCCCGTCCTTAGTCCAGCCAATCGTTAGCTGAATACCTCTCTTAGTATCAAAAGGATTGCTGACTAGGTCAATACCTAGTCCAGCCAATTCACTCAAATTTGACGACTAAACCCAGCTATTCAAAAAACAGAATTTCAACAGCTTCTTTAAGCTTAGCATAGGTCAAAGGCGCGCGGTTTACTTCAAAAGTCTGTTCATTCATAACATTCATCATTTCACCCGAGATCCCTGGATGATTTGCTAAATCAGTTAAACCAGCGTTGCTGCCAATTATTATCAAAGGCTCGTCATTTTTCTGAGCGAACGAAGCTGCTTTGTAGTCCGAAAGTATTTTTTGTTCTTCCAAAGTCAGAGTCAAAACGTTGTCGATGAACACAGTTATGCTTCCGAGGCTCTTTATAGATTCAATCGATTTAAATTCATTTTTCACGTTTTCATACGGTAAAAATGCCCAGCGACGATCAATTTCATGAATTTGATGAGCGACTTTAAATACGATTTCTTTAATGCCATTTAAATGAATCACATGAGAAATTATGCCTGATGCTTGCGTCGTATCTGCTTGTCGAATTCCAAAATCGTCGATTTCGCTATCACTACCTAACCGTGAACCGAGGGCATTTAAATTATTTTCCTGCAATATTTGAAACTGAGAATAAAACACAGGAATTAATGTCATTTTCACTAATGTTGAAATCGAAGTGATATTGCGGTCATCAATTTCCTTAGCATCAGGAACTATAGCGGTTCCTAAATAGGTCTCTTCTTGAAATATTGGAATAACCAAATCTGAGTTTTTAAAAAAGAAATCAGAGTCAGGTCTCACCGACTTTAGATCAGTGAGCCTGCTGATTTCCAACCCCTTACCAAATCGATTTTTTAAAATCGATTTTAGCTTATTTATAGATGACTGATCATCTACCCGTACCATAACAACCCCTATTTAAATCAAATTAAGACTTTGCTAAATTTGATGTCCCATCCCCACGTACTCAGACTTCACTGATGTGTAAGTCCGCTGCAAAGATATCATTACAATCCCTGTGCCGATCCACGGCACTACCTATATGAAAAAAATATAACGATGAAAGGTTAATTAAGTACCTTGATTTTGTGAGGATTTTTTATAGAAAAAAAGTCCTGTCATCAAAGTTAACAGACCGAGCCAATTGCAAGGTTCTTAAAAACTGATGTAAAATCGAACTATTGAGAAAATTTTTCTAAGTACCTTCCAAAACTGTCGATAAAAACCTAGCCCGACAAAAAACCAAGCGATATCTATTAATCATCGCCGGTTTCTTGGGGGTTTTCATGAAATTGATAATCTTGCAAACGCCCTTAAATCCAAGGATAAAAGCAAATCAGACAAAGCGATGGCTGCCATTGACGCTGTTATGGCTCGCGGTCATGCGGAATTTGCAAAACATTAATTCTAACTGCTGAAAATAAAAAACCCTTCCATTTGTGAAAGGGTCTTTTATTTAATTTAAACTGTAAAAAAACTAAGCTCGGGCAATTTTACGTTTGTCTAAACCGTACTGTTGTACTTTATCGATCAAATTGGCGCGACTGATCCCAAGCTCTTTTGCAAGCTTAGATTTATTCCAACCAGTTCGACGTAATCCTTCGCGTATCATTTCACGCTCTAATTCTTGAATCGCATCTTTCAAACGACCTTGCAATCGAGCGCCTTGAACTTTGTTTGTTTCAGAAGCCTCTAAAATTTTCGGAGACAAAAGTTCCGCTGTTATTTTAGTTTCTGCACCAGATAATACATACACACGTTCAATTTCATTTTGTAGTTCTCGAACGTTACCTGGCCAAGCATAATCATAAAGCTTTTCTAACGCTCTATTAGTCAAAACCTTGGTTACACCACCAGCATGCTTTTGCTCGGAAACTTTTTTCATAAAATAATCGACCAAATAAGGAATATCTTCTTTACGTTCTCGCATCGGAGGCACGCGCAGATTGATAATGTTCAGACGGTAATACAAATCTTCTCGGAAAGTTCCCGCTTCGATCATCTCTTTTAAATTCTTGTTGGTCGCTGCGATAATTCGAACATCTACTTTTCTTGTTTCCGTAGAGCCTACGGGCATAAATGTTCCTTCTTGAATAACGCGAAGTAATTTCACCTGCATAGAGGCTGAAATATCACCCACTTCATCCAGAAACAATGTGCCTTTGTCTGCTGTTTCAAAAAGACCTTTACGATCCTTGACGGATCCTGTGTACGCGCCTCGAAGGGCTCCAAATAATTCAGCTTCAAGTAAGTTATCATTGATGGCAGTAAAATTTTGCGCCACGAATGCTTTGTCTTTTCTAGCAGAATGGTAATGGATAGATTTTGCAATCAATTCCTTTCCCGTTCCGTTTTCTCCTTGAATCAAAACGGTCGTTTCAGATCCTTTAATTTTATCAAGTAAGTTGTAAAGCTCTTGCATGGGCTTAGATTTACCAATCATAGAATCGTAACGAAAACGTTTTCCTAATTCATTATTCAATTCTCTGATTCTGTCGTCACGTTTTGTGATTTCCAGATGTAAAGTCACGATTTCTTGAGCTACTAATTCACAAAGCTCACAAAAATGTTGTCTTTCATGGTCATCTAAATATTTTAATCTTGAAACTAATTTTTCGATATAGTC
>JAYTTH010000528.1:0-3043 GCA_043745515.1 Pseudobdellovibrionaceae bacterium
TGCGATTGGGAAGTTGCTTTCGACGACTCATTATATACTCATCTCAACACGAAATAACATTACATCGCCTGACCTAGCCCGCGCCGGAAATAAGTGCCAATCTCGACGATCTCGCTCGAGACAATGAAGTTTAATGGCCAATATTTCGCTTCGGTTTTCGATCAAAATTTTGGTTTTTTTCTGGAATAGTCTAGTTGCGAAGACTCAGTTAGCCCGCATTGAGTAGCGACAGTAGGTACTGGCATTATTCACTTCTTGTATCAGGGCATTGTAAATTTTTGATGTACGGAAGATACCAATTTTTGTATCCAGCTAATTTTCCCAAAAAACCCATCAATCTTATGATGGCTCTTGCAAAGTGCCAACGTGACGTCACAACAAATTCAAAATCTAATAAAAAAACAAAAAGCTTAAATATATTTTTGCTCTCTAATGCATGAGGTAACACCGTAAAAAATGGCTCTATATCAATCGGCGGGTCATATCCTTCAATAACCTCTACCGGCTGACTTCCAGTGTTCCACTGCGCATGTTCCCCGCTGATGGCACTCTTAATTTCTTGGCCTGGAAGTAATTTGAGCGTCTTTCCATTCGCTTTAACGCTTAATTCTCCAGAAATAACCTTAAAGAATTGGGATGAATTTGGATGTACATGCGGCGCAACAGATTTGCCGGGCTCTAATGTATACTTGAGCTGCTTAACGCGACCTTCTGGTGTATTCCAGCTGTCACAAAAAGTAAAAGTCTGCCCTGTAGACAGACTCTCGACTAATCGCTCACTCATACTTTTTCCTGTCAGCGGGATGATTGATCCCATCCATTACGGGAACGTCTTTGAGTTCATAGGGATTTACTCCCTCTAAACAAGCAATATTAAAACCGTATTGATCTGGGTTGGAGCGTCGCTGATGGTGGGTGTATATTCCGCATATCGAACAGAAATAATGTTTCGCTGTCTTAGTATTAAATTGATAAAGAGTAAGTTTCTCTGCACCTTTTAAAATTTTAATCCCATCCAGAGTCGCAGAAGCGGCGATAGCTCCGCGCATACGGCAAAAAGAGCAATCACAACGTCGAGGATTTTCTAGTCCATTTGGTAAATGAACTTCAAATTCGACGCTTTTACAGTGACAGGAAGCTTTGTGATATTTTTTAATTTCCATGTTAACAAACTAATCTATCTATATGAACCGGTCACTACGCTAAGGTTTGCAGCGCGTATAGACGGTCATTCAAGCTTTTAGAGGGCGACAAGGCAAAACCGGAATAACTCCGATTGTCCGGACCTCGTCCGCCTATCAAACAAGTGCCATTGTAGCCCTGATTGTCTATACAGCAGAGAGGACATCCATCTCATTGATGTAGTGAAGTACTTTTCCAATATTTTCTAGCGTAGGATTGGCCTTTGGTTCACACATTCTGTAAAGGGTGCTTTTTGATAAACCAGTTTTTTTTGTAATTTCAGAATAGTCACACTTATCCAATAAGATGGCAATACAGCCCTTAAAAGTATCGTAATCAGCTTCAAACAAGGCTTCCGTAATAGCTTCCTTCAGGCCCGCAATAGAAACATCCGTACCAGCTTTATACGGTTTAGCTTGAGGTTTCTCTTTCAAGGATTTTACGAGCTTTTTGGATATCTTTTTTTTGTGCATTTTTGAGCCCTCCTAATAGGACTAACGTTAGAGCATCTCGAATGATTAAAGAGTAATAAACTCTGCGTCCATTTTTCCATCGAAGTTCAAGGAGCTTTTCTCCAAGCGCTTTATGATCACCAAAATAATCAAACATCTCAATATTTTTAAGACGAGCATCGATTTGAGCCTTGGACTTTTCAGTTTGTTGATCAAACCAAGCTTTAAATTCTTCAGTTCGTCTAACTTCCACAAAGTCATATTCCCATATATGGGAATTAAAGTCAAGCGTTATTGACAGGAAATAAAACTAAAATCCCAAACCCCGCCTGTATTTGGATTATGTGCCAGTGACGCGGTTATTTTTTAGCGAGGCTTCAGTACCGACCCGGGCGCCCCAACGCGGGCCCGGGTCGTCGGTCTAAAAGAAGTTCAGATTGAATATTGGGTTTTTTCGATGGCTTCGCTTCCGCTTGTTATACCGCTGGGTCGTTCTTACGTCGGCATGATTCACCAACTGCGAAATGTAATAGATGTCCTCGCCATTTTCGATCAACGAGCTAATGAACGTAGCGCGGGCGCTATGAGGTGTGATCCGTTTGTCTTTACTGACCTGCTTCGCCCATTTACCGACGATATAACCAAGGGCCGTATGACTGAGTTTATTTTTTATTTCGCCGCCATGACAGTTTTTAGTGGGCTGAAAAAGATAATCATTTTCCTCGATTTTGCGGACAATCACCTTCATCCAGTTGACGTATTCGTCAACGTAGTGAGCGGCTGTTGGATGAATCGGAATCTGATTTTGTTTTTGTCCTTTGCCCATGTAGCTGAGAAACCGGATGCCTTCCTTCATCCTATAGTTAGAAAGCTTGAGATTGCGCAGCTCAGCTTGTCGCATTCCCGTAGTAAAGAGCAGCAGTATGATTGCCTTGTGAAGTGGTTCAGCTTCTTGAATGACAAGGTCAAAAAACGTTTTCATTTCACGATCTGAAAAGGCCTGTGTTTCCTCCAGGACAATTCGATTTGGCCGCGTGCAAAATTCAGCTGGATTCTTTTCGATTATCTCTCGCCGGAGCAGAAATTGAAAGAAGCTTGAAACAGCAGAAATTTTTCGATTGATCGTGTTCGGTGCGTAATGCTTTTTTCTGTTCGACAGATACTCGTCCAAAAACTTCTTGTACTTGACCACATGCACCCGTCGAATCTCTTCAAAAAGTAATTTATCGTTCACGGACCAGGGTAAGCCAAATTGTTTCGCCGTGAATTCGAAAAATGCCTTCAAGTCATGCTGGTAGGCCCGCTCCGTTGAGGGGCTTCGGTCCTTTAAAAACTCGTAAATCAAATCCTCGACAGCTTCGCCTCCCGAAAATAGCACCAGTTGATTGTCCTGAATTTTTGTCGCTTCG
>JAYTTH010000529.1:0-3042 GCA_043745515.1 Pseudobdellovibrionaceae bacterium
AGATATCTTCCAAGATACTTGGATAAAAATAGCTGAAAATGCAAATTCATACCAATCTCGAAATTCATTTAAATCTTGGTCTTTTCAAATTGCTCGAAATATTTTCTTGAATCAAATCAAACGTGACAAATGGGAAGAAAAAGTAACGGATGAAGAATTAAACTTAGTAGCGGATACACTAGAAACAGAACGCGAGTATTTTGCTAAAGAAAAAGGCAAAATTCTAACAGAAATAATGAATGAGCTTCCTGAAACACAAAGAGTCGCTGTGGTATTATTTCTGGTAGAAGACTTAAATCACTCTCAAATTGCGGAACAAATGAAACTTACGGTCAATCATGTTAAAGTCCTTATTCATCGTGCCAAACAAGGCCTAGAGAAGGAATTCAAAAGGAGATATGATGTCAGATCCAAATGACTTTAATTTCTTAGTAGATCCCCCTTCTGATTTGGATGCGAAGGTTTTTGCTAAAGTGGCACCTGTTTTAAAAGAGAATAAACAGATTCACGGTCGTAAACAGTGGTTGCAACTTTGGATTCCTGTGGCGTCAACTGCCGCCTTAACAGCATTTAGTTTTTGGTTCCTTAATAAAAAAATAGATTCCACTACTGGCATTCCGGATAAATCAAAGCCAGATTCATTGGTTACGAATAATTCGACAGAATTGGATTTGCAGTTATTTGCCGCGATGGAAATGGATGAAGATAGTTTGGAATTGGCTGGTAATTTGGATGTAATTGAAGAGTTAGATTTACTTGAAATGTATTCCGAAGACGGCAATTCGTAAGGGTAGTAATATGAGTGACGACGATAAAGAATTTTTAAAAAGTATAGATGTTATGATCAATCTCGATTTGCTTCAGAGTGAAATTGATTGGGATATGATCCAAAATATGGATATCGTAGACAGTAAAACAGCGAAGCCAGCTAATAATTCTGAGGAACTTAAACTAGAGGACGAGGAGTAAGTTATGAAACGCCGTCAATTCATTCAGTTTTTCACTATGGCCCCTTTGGCAGCAGCGGCTGTTTTTAGTGAATCGTCTCTTGCGCAATCCTTATTATCAGCCGAAGACAATTTGATTAAGATCCAAAAGACCAAATGGGATGCGCTAACGCCAGAAAAGAAAGCCGAATTAAAAAAACGATGGGAAGCTTTTAAATCATTGCCGCCAGAAAAAAAGAAAATCATTTTGGCTTCGTTTCAAAAATTTAAACAAATGCCCGATGACAAAAGGGCGCTGTTAATATCCAGCTGGAATCGATATAAAGATTTGTCACCTGAACGAAAAGCTAAGATCAAAGAAAATTACCTACGCTGGAAAAAGATGAGTCCTGAAAAGCGTGAAGAAATGAAATCGAACTTGAGGTCCTTTAAAAGCTTAAGTCCACAGCGGCGGGAAATCATAAGAGATCGAATTATTGAGCGTCGTCGTAAATAAAGTCTTCCGGCGTCCTTCCGCAAGATCACCACTTATAAATTAGTCCCAGTGTTGGCGCCATAAATGCTTTAGAGTAAGAAACATCGGTTTGAACCGACGAGACCACTTTGGTTTTAGCTGTGCCTGTAAACATATTATAGGCAAAACTGACGCTAAAACTTTCTGAAATTTCGGGGCTAACACCGAATTGCAATAAATAGTTAGTGCCAAGCCAAGCATCAGCAGTTCCGCCTGAGTCATAGGCTGTTTTAGTTTGAATGCCATAAACAAAATTTATGAAATACAGGCCGCCGTGACCAAATTCATAGCGAAAACTAGGGCCCATATCCTGGGTGGAATAGTTAGATTTTTGGGAATTTACATCATCTTTAGTGCCTACATTGTAAAGCGCCCAGCCAATAAAAAAACTTTTCTTTTGACCGACTCCGAACTGCACATTGATTAAATACATGGTTTTCGAAGAGGCCGACGACGTTGTTGATTCGACGGTATTTTTGTCGGTAAAAAGTATGTAATCAAGCCCCAGGATAGCTTCGGCTTTAGCCAATGGTGAAATCAGGATGAAACTTAGAACAAATATAAATAAAAAAGAAGTATTTTTCAAGAACGTACCTTTTTAAAGTTTAATTTCTAAACCTTCATATGCAAAATCCCACTCACAATCAGGAATTTTCTCATTGCACTCACGTGCGTGATCCAGTCGCCATTGGAAATATTCGTGGGTTTGTTCTTTGATTGCTCGGATTTGATCGATTGTCGCGCCAGGATCATGGTGGGCAAATAAAACTTTTCGAATATTTTCTCGGAAAGCTAAATCAAGTCCAATTTGCGCAGCACTATGACCCCAATTGGCTTTTTCGGCCAATTCTGGAAACGTATATTGCGCATCGAAATACATGAGATCGACATTTTCATAAAGTGGGACATCGGGGCCCAATTCTTCTCGGCTTACGCGGGTACCCTCTGTGTCCACACAATGAGAATAGCATTTTCCACCGGATTCCACTTTTAAACCCCAGCAAGCATCTGGGTGATCCAATTGATACGGTGTTAAAGTCATGTCTTCAATTTTTAAAGGTACTCGTGGCTCAATAACATGAAAATGGATTTTGGCTGCCAGCTGTTCAAATGCGACCGGAAAATATGGTTTTCTAAAAATACCACGAATAAGCATTTCAATATCTTTTTCAACACCATAATAGTGTATTTGGGTGCCGGAAATAAAATGAGGCGTAAAAAATGGTAGTCCCATGACGTGATCCCAATGAAAATGAGTCATGTAAATATGGTAGGGGCCTTTCACGGGTCCAGAGGTGCCGGACATTATTTTTTCACTGAAATTTCTTATTCCCGTTCCGCCGTCAATAATCAATTGAACTTTTGGAGATTTGACTTCAACACAGGTCGTGCCTGTTCCGTAGCCACCTACTTCTTCAAGTTTTTTATTTGTCAAAAATTGAGTGGTTGCCGCGGCCGCATTCATGCCAGCACTGCCCGTCATGGAATGTTTGCGAGTATCATATTCAGATAAAATACTTTGGATATGTGAGTTCCATCCTTGCGGTGTCATGCTTGATGGTAGTGAGCCTCTAACTCCCC
>JAYTTH010000530.1:0-11216 GCA_043745515.1 Pseudobdellovibrionaceae bacterium
GTTTAGGCTTGGGGATAGTTTGCCAGAAAATCTGGCTGAGTATTTGACTGATTTAGGATACGAAGCCGCGCCTATGGTCGAGGATGTGGGGCAATTTGCCATTCGAGGTGGAATTGTGGATATCTTTTCACCCGGCGAAAAAAAACCCGTACGCGTCGAGCTTTTTGGCGAACAAATCGAATCCCTGCGTTTTTTTTCTACTGAGTCCTTAAAGAGTGAGTCAGAAATAGGGTCGTTTTTGTTGACCCCAGCCAAAGAGACCCTCTACATCGAGTCTGAATACGAAAACATTGTCCCCAGATTTAAAAAAACTACTATAAATCGAGATCTTAGGGGTGAAGATGTCGATGATTTGTGCCGATCTTTGGTTCAAAAAAGCTATTTCCCTGGCATAGAATTTTTGATTTCAAGTTTTTACGAAAAACCCTCGCTTCCAATTGAGCATTTTTTTTCAAAACCTTGGGTCTGGTTTGTTGATCCCTTAGAAACTCACAGAATCAGCGATGAGCTTTTGGCGGAACTAAAAACGGACTTTGCTAGTTCGACTAAAAGTTTAATTCGCCCACTTCCAAATGACTTTTATTCAACGGCTTGGCTGGAATCTGTCACGACTTCGAACGAGATCTCTTTGAATTTAGGTTTTGAAACTCGTGAGTTCTATTTTTCAAATATAGATTTTAACTCGAGCGCTTCTATGGCCAGCAAATCTTACGAATCCCGAATCGACTTTCGATCTTTTGGCGTTCAAGAGTTTTCCAACTTATCTTTGGCTTCCACTGTTGGATCAGAATCCTGGGCACTAGCCTTGCAAAATAAATTACGCCAATGGAAAGGCGATCAATATCATATTTTTGTAAGTCTTCGCAATGCTACTCATGCGGATCGATTGAAAAATTATTTCGAAAATATGGATTTTGATTTAGTGCGCGTTTCGGGCGACGACTACCGCTGGGACAGTTTAGTTTCCGATCAAAATAAAAACCCTCGCGTGATTCATTTGCTGCAACGTCCATGCTTTGAAAGCCAAAGAATAGAAGACGAAAAAATTATTTTTCTGAGGGAAGAAGATTTTTTCGGGAAAAAAGCTCGTTCTAGCAGTCTGTCTTCATCTGATGAGTTTCAAAAGCAAGCCAAGAGATTAAACTTTGGAGATTTAAAGCCTGGCGATTTGGTTGTCCATATTAAACACGGAATTGGCCAATACGAAGGGCTAAAGGTGATGTTGGTTGACGGGGTAGACTCTGAGTTTATTCAGTTGTCTTACAAAGAAAAAGACAAACTTTATTTGCCTGTGTATCGAGTTGGTCAGCTGCAGAAATACTCTGGTGCTTCAGGAACCTTGCCACTGGATAGGCTTGGTGGAACGTCCTGGGAAAAAACAAAAGTTAAAGTCCGCGGGCACCTCAAAGACATTGCGAGCGAATTGCTCGCTCTCTATGCCAAGCGCGCCGAAATTCAAAGACCTCCTTTCAATCTTTCAGACGCTGAGATTCAAAAATTTGAACAGGCTTTCCCGTACGAAGAAACTGAAGATCAATTGCGTTCTATCGAAGATATTTATAAAGATATGAGGTCAAATAAGCCAATGGATCGCCTTATTTGCGGTGACGTTGGGTTTGGAAAAACAGAAGTGGCCATGCGAGCCGTATTTTTTGCGGTCGAAAGCAAAAAACAAGTCGCTGTCTTAGCCCCTACAACAATTCTTAGTTTTCAACATTTTGAAAACTTTAAAAAACGCTTCAAAGACTGGCCTGTTGTCGTCCGCGAGCTCAATAGATTTGTTAGCGCTGCCGATGCAAAAAAAACTTTGCTTGAGTTAAAAGAAGGAAAGGTGGATGTCCTAATTGGTACGCATCGACTTTTGTCAAAAGATGTCGCTTTCAAAGATCTTGGGCTGCTGGTCGTCGATGAAGAACAAAAATTTGGTGTTATTCATAAAGAGCGAATTAAAAAAATGAAAACTACGGTCGATACTCTGACTTTGTCGGCGACCCCAATTCCTAGAACTTTGAATATGAGCTTGGTCGGAATTCGCGATTTGAGTTTAATAAACACTGCGCCGGTGGATCGGCTTCCAACCAGAACCTTTATTTGCAAATGGGAAGAAGAAACTATTCGAAAAGCTATCGAATCCGAAGTCCATCGCGGAGGACAAATTTATTTTGTTCACAATCGCGTACAAACTATCTATGGAATTGCCGACGAGTTGCGCGCTTTGCTGCCCAATGTTCGAATGAAAGTCGCCCATGGCCAGATGCAGGAAGATGAGCTTGAAAAGACAATGCTTGCTTTTTTTAATCATGAAATCGACATGCTTGTTAGCACTGCGATTATAGAATCCGGCATGGATGTGTCTCGCGCCAATACGATGTTCATCGATCAAGCTCAGTTGTTCGGACTTTCACAGCTGTATCAACTACGAGGTCGGGTCGGGCGTTCTAAACAGAGAGCCTATTGTTATTTATTATTGCCCAGATCTCGACAGCTGGACAAAGACGCGCAAGAGCGCCTCAAAGTGATTCAAGAAAATACACAGCTGGGAAGTGGAATTAAGATTGCTCAGTACGATTTAGAATTGCGCGGTTCAGGAAACATCCTTGGAGACGAACAGTCCGGCCATGTCAATTCGGTCGGCTACGAATTGTACATGGATCTATTAAATGAAGCCTTGGCAGAAGCTCGCGGCGAAGAACCCGATACAAGCGACCTCGATCCTGAAATTAATCTAAAGATTCCAGCGATGATTCCTGATTCCTACATTCCAGATATTCGTATGCGCCTTAGTTACTATAAAGCTTTGGCTGAAATTAAATTTGAAGATGACGTTGAAAAAATTGAAGACGAATTGAAGGATCAGTTTGGCCCACTGCCAGAGCCGGTCGTCAATTTGATTGGTGTGATGTTAGTTAGAAAGCTTTGCAAAGATCTTGGAATCAGAGATGTAAGCGCGGGCATTAAAAAAATATCTCTCGTTTTTACCGACCGAACCAAACTCGCGCCAGAGAGTGCGATTAAATTAGCCGGGCGTGAACCTAAAAAATATTCAATCACCCCTGATAGTCGACTGAATGTTAAATTAGAAATTGTTAATTGGTCTGCAGTTTATGAAGAATTAAAATATCTTTTGGCCGTTAGTGACGGAAACGACCCCAAAGATCCTTCGGCTAAATCGCAAGAAAAAAATAAATCTTTGATTCGCCGAATGGGAATATTTTAAAATTACTGTCCTGATGAAAACTCATCAGAGGCCGATGTTTCGTCAGTTTTTCCAGGCGCTGGGGTCACTGCTTTTCCATCCCCTTTTTTTGGTTCTGCTTTTGTTTCTGTCTTTGGAACAATCACTGGGGCTGCCGGTGTTTCGGTTTTGGGTTCCACTTTAGGCTTAGCCGATGTTCCGTCTTTTTTGCCGGTCGTATCTGGCGCCACTGCGCCGACGCCAAGCCCATTTACGGGTGCAGCCGTTGCCGGAGCCTCTTCTTTTTTATCCTCACCTAGTTTCTCGGCATCTTTTTGCAATTTCTGAGCACCCGTACCCGCTAGGATCAGAGCGCGATTCAGGTCTTGGCCATTGGCGGCTTTGCTAGTCTTAAAATTAGTTCGTTGTGCCTTCAGTTCTTCCAGCGCAATTGACCTTTCGGCCAATTGATTTCTCAAAGTTCGAATTTTAGCTGCAGATTCATCCCTAGCTGCTTTTGCTTTCTTCTGAGTGTTAGTAAGAGCCTTGGGTTCAGGTTTTGGTTGATCCGGTGCGGCCTTTGGTTCATTTGATTTTGGACGGCCATAGGTTCTTATTGGTTTATTCTTTCTAATTTCACTTTTCAGTTGATTACTAACTAAGGCTCTTTCTTGCTCTACCTTAACAATGGCTTCATTCACTTGATCTAGGGTTTTCAATTTGGCAGTTGCCTCGGCGCCAGCAACTTCACCAGCTGCGGCCTCGCCCGCATTTGTCGCAGCTGTTTTACCTTTATTTAGGCCTTGCGATAAATCCGATCCGGCGGCTTTAACTCCTTGGCCAAAGGCCGCATGGTACTCTCCGCCCGTTCGCGCGGCAAGACTTGCGGCTCCGCGGGATAGCGCTACAGCTGCTGCCGGAATTCCCGATGCTATCCCCGCTTTTCCTTTGGTCACCATATTGGGAATGCCTTTTATCAATCGCGCACCACCTTTTAATATTCCCGTCGCGCCTTTATAGGAAAGACCAAGAATATGCAGCGGCGCTAGAGCCCCTAGCTTAAATCCTTTTAATGCCCCATCTCTGGCTTCTTTGATTGGTTTAATAAGCAAGGACGCTTTAGGATCTTTGGCTATTATCTTGCTCACTGCGCCAGATTTGGCGGCTAAGCCTTTAAGAACTCCTGAGCCCAAACCTACTAATGCACCCATTCCGGCAGAAAAACCCGCTGAACTTCCAGTAAGTTTTCCTACCATTTGGCAAAAATATTGTGTTTGAGATTTTTTATTTAGGCAGGATAGATATTCCATATCAAATCCAGTTACGTTTTTAGCAATACTTTTCATAGCTTCCCAGGGATTTGTTAGCAATTCTCTGATGAGAGTGTATATTTGATCGCCCCATGCCCAAAATTTCCAGCTATCTACCACGGATGAAACAAAATCCTTAGCAAATGCTGCTGCAAAATTCGTAAGGCAATTACCAACGTCTTTTACACAATAGGTATCTTCACAATAGCCAGCGTCCGTGTCCTTATCGATCATTTCCTTGCAAATCCGATCATCCGCCTTGTTGTCCCTGACTGTCGTGAATCCCAGAGAGGCCCAACGCGTGTTCAAATTATCGCAGCATTTACGTTCTTCGATTGTCTTAATATATTTGGACGGCTTAAATCCATTAGCCAACGCGGAACAATCGCTTCCTGGACACGCGGTCGCAGCTTCTGTTTTGGCCTTGTCAGCGGCCGGCGCCGTGGCTGCATGCCTTTTCTTAAAATCATCTAATTTCTTGTCGTATGTATTAACCACATCGGCAAGGCGATCCATATTGCGCTTCATATAATCTGACATTTTTTCATCACCAACAAGAACGTCGCACTCTTCTGTCTTTCCTTCGGCTGGCACCACTTTCATTGGCGTTCCGTCTTCATTAAACGCCAATCCGCAATGAAAGGTTTCATTCATTATTTGAAAATAGCCAATCCATTCTGTCGTTGCCGTGTCACTAAAGTAAAAAAGGCACTCGTTGGTAGCTTCATCATTATTGTCGCTATAGATAACAGTCTCCAATTTTTCAAAATTGAAATTGCGATCTCCATATTCATCTTCTTTTTCTGTAAGTTTTCCTTTGTATTTCTTTTTACCGCCGGCTCCATCTGGAATTTCAACTTCGTTTACAAAGGAATTTAATAACGCTTCTTTGCCCTTGCATTTACCTCCCGGCGCAAGAAGTTTCGTAAAGGAATATGATTCTGGCTCGGCGGGGGCTCCATTCGCGACTGGTGCCGCACCCTGTTTTGCGGGCGTGGTCGGCGCTTCTGGATCGGCCGTATCGGCAGCAGTTTGTTTTTGGGCTGCTGCCGCCGGTGGCGTAGCTGCTTTTGCCTGGGGGGCTGGATCTGCGTAGGCCAATACACTCAACGAGTTCTGCAGGAAAAATAAAATCGTAATACTTTTTATTAAATTTGTTTTCATGCGTGTCCTAATTAATATTGGGATTAAATGTTTGCAGACTGAGTTTGGCTTGTTCGACGATTTTTCCATCTGATTTTGATGGATAGAATAGGTGAATAGATCGAGTCACGTTTTTCCCAAAATAGTGATGTTCCGTAAATTCTGTTTTTATTCCTGCTAAACTCATATAGCTGCCCATAATTTCAAGGCGCTCGCCATACGAAGTCGTTGTAAATCGATACGAAGACATTTCCCAATTTTCAATGCCAAACGTAGTGTTGAAGTTTCGCTTTCCCTCTAAAAACTCAGGAACCAAGGTGCCGGTTTTAGTTTTGGGCAGGTCTAAGCCCGTTGTTTTAATTTCAGGAGGAATCATAACTGTAATTTTGTCAGAGCCGGTGTAATTATAAATTGAAGGATAAAACGCTGGAAAATAATTAGTTTCCTGTGTGAAGTTTATTGGCGTCTTATATTGAAAATTTCGAGCTTTGCTTGCATTAACATAAGCAAAACCAAAAAATACCAAACCAAATACTAAAATATATTTCAAAAGTCTCATAATTTTTCCTTTTACAATACCACGGCCAAAGATAAGCTCTCTCTATAGGATAGCTTTGAGTTTGATTTTTTAGAATTTTTTTAGCGGCTTTTGCGCGAATACTGGACTAAAATTCAAATCGCAGCCCAGCTCCGAAATTGAATCCGTCTTCTAGAATTGGGTCTAGTGCGTGGTCAGTTCCTCGGTATTCGGTCCAAAAAACATCCAAATATGTATTCTCTAGACCATCGTTAATATAGGCGAGTTTTGAGACTTCGGGTTCGAGCCAATTTAGTTGAACTAGAAAACCAACGGTAATAGCTGTTCCATTGCCGGTGTCATGATTTAAGGAGGTGACTTTTCCAGAAGTTGGCAAGGCGGTCTTGTTTTCCTCGTGGATGCTCATTGTCCAAAAATTGAGACCAACATAGGGAACGATATAGGGTTCCTTCATCAAGGAGTCGAGTAGCCACTGAGCATAAACAGATTTTTTATTAAGCGTCAGTAAGCGCTCTTCCGTCGATCGGTCATCAATCAATGTTCCCGAGCCATAGCTGGCCCCGCCCACTATCGAACCCAGAATAAAATTGAATTTATAACCCGCCTGAAGCTGTACCATTGCCAAGTCTTCTTGTCCGAAAAGCTTTTCATAAAGAGCACCATCAAGAATCGATTTGTATTCTGAAAAATAGAGGTTTTCGGCGTTCACATTAATCAGTAGCCCACTTGCAGTTCTGCGGTCCCTATAGTTAGAATATTTTTTTCGAGCCACTATTTCTACATTTTTTTCCTTAGGTATTACTTCGACATAATCGGCTTTTGTAAGGTTGGAAACTTCTGGCTCGGGCGGCTTTTCTTTCTTAGCTAGAATTTCTTTTTCGGCTTTATTTTCAGCTACGGGTTCATCGTTAGCTTTAGGGTTTTCGTCATTTGCTAAAGATTCGTCTTCTAGATCAGCTGTCGCGGCGTTTTCGGTTTCCAATTCGTCTTTTTCTTCAGACGCTGCAGTTGATTTATCTTCGACTGTTTTGGGAGGGATTACTGCCTCCTCACCGTCTTCAATATCATCATCGTCGCTTTTATCCTCTGCCGGAGGCACGGATTTAACTGATTTTTCTAGATCGCTAGTTCCGACGACGGCTGCTGTGGCATTGGCCTTTAAGCTTGCTGTATTTTGTGAAAACGAGGCCTTGGAATTGAATACGGCCAGCATGAAAACGATTTTCCATACCATTGCCTTGGGACCTACGTCTTTATTTTCAACTATTGAAGTAGCAGACCTATATTTTGAAATGGTTTTTCCGATCATCATGTATGCCTTTTCATTTTAGCCCGAAATCGACTATTTTGACATTTGTAATCTTGGGAAAATTTTTTTTTCCAAACTTAGTGCTAGCACAAAAATCGTCAACAGGACTTAATGGCTCGCTTAGGGGCAAATCGACAGCTGTGGTCACGGGAACAAAGTCTGTTAGATTTCCAGTAGCCGCCAAAGTTGATCCCGCTTTTTTCTACAATAGTACTGTCGAGCAAATTATTACTAAAATGACGGTAGACGAAAAGATAGGGCAACTTTTGCTTGTTGGGTTTCCCGAAGAAAGGCTCGATGACAAGTTAGCTAGCCATATTCGGCAAAATAAAATCGGTTCTTTTTTGGTATTCAAGCGCAATATTATTAATCTCGAGCAGCTTCGGAATTTGAACGCAGGCCTTGTTTCCTATTCTGTTGAACATCTTCGTATTCCACCGCTTATGGCAATCGATCAAGAGGGTGGAAATGTAAATAGAATCACGACCAGCCCTAGGCTTCCTTTTCTTTTTCATTTTGGAGATCTTACTGACACCACGTTTAGCTATCATTATGGATACTATACAGGCCAAATGTTAAGCTCCCTTGGATTTAATCTAAATTTGGCTCCCGTTTTAGATTTAGCGGATTTTAATTCGAATCGGTTTATAGCACTTAGATCTTTTGGAAGTGATCCGCACAAAACGTCACAAAATGGTTTTGCCTACTCACTGGGTCTTCAGAGTCAAAAAGTCATCCCAACGGCAAAACATTTTCCGGGTTTGGGATCCGCTGTTTTGGATCCACATAGCACCGTGGTTTCAAATACAGCCTCAATGTCTGATTTTGACCGAAGTGATTTGGTTCCATTCAAAGAATTTGCAAAACTGGGCGCAAATTCTGCGGTGATGATGTCCCATATGGTTTATAAGGGCCTTGACACATCAGGCGTTCCCGCTTCATTTTCAAAATATTTAATGACGGATATTTTACGAAAAAAAATAGGTTTTGCTGGCGTCATAGTTACCGATGATCTTCACATGAAAGCATCGTCGATGACAATAACTCCCTCCGAAGCGGCTCTTAAATCCTTAAAGGCAGGTTCTGATCTGGTTATGCTTTCTTGGTCTTTCAGCGAACAGGGGAAGACCTTCGATAAAATTAAAGAGGCTATTCTAAAAAAAGAATTGAGCCTTGAAGATGTGAACGAAAAAGTTCGCCGTATTCTGACTCTCAAAAAATTCGTTTATTCTAAACCGGCGGTCGCAGCTTCAGCTCGGAGATCAATAGCAAGCGAAGATCTCAAACCTAAAACAACTGTTGAACTGTCTCCGGTCTATCATCTAATAAAATCTATTTTGGACGCAAAAGTAAAATCGGTCTTTTTCAGACCGCAACTTGAAGAGAAAAAACAAATTTGTCTGGTTTCAGACCAGCAACATCTATTTGACCTGATCGGCAAAAAGAACGCGACTGTTTTTAAAGGTTATCATTACCCTAAAACCGCGGCTGCCAAATCACTAAGCCAGTTTATTAAGGCGTCAAACTGTGATTTGTTCGTGATTACAATTGAAAATAATTTGCAGGCCAAAGTACTGAATGACATCTCAGATTTAAACAATAAAAAGATGGTCGTTATTAATCACGCCATACCAACACTCATTCAAAATAGATCTCGATATTTTTCAATCCTAGATCTGTATGGATTAAATATTAAGACTGATGAACTTTTGGCGGACAAAATTTCTGAGTTTGCTGACATGATTTTACGCGGCCACTTCCGGTCTGCCGCGAATTCAAAATATTAATTAGTGTTTGGGTGTTTTATCGTAATTTGAAACCAAATCAATGCCGGCTTCAACGCGGCGGATACCTCGGTACAAGGCTTCATAGTCATCTTCAGATAACGAGGCGGCGGTGACTTTGGTTTTGGCTTCAGTTAGATATTTTTGCGCTTCCTCTACATTAATGTCTTCCGGTAAATCAGCAATATCTGCTAATATATCAACGCCATTTGGAAATACTTCGGCATAACCCCAAGACACAACTGCGTAGTGATATCTATCTTCGCCTTTGATTTTCCAACGCATTATTCCAGTTTCAAGTGTCGTCACAAGCGGAGTATGACCTTCAAGTATATTCAATTCTCCACGAAATGCAGGGACAAGAATGGATTCTACTTCTTGTCCTGTGAGGATTTTTTTTTCGGGTGTCACGAGGGTCAATTTCATAAATTAAAACTCCACTTAATTACTACTATACTAACGTTTTCGCTTTTGCGATTGCGTCTTCAATGGTTCCAACCATGTAGAACGCTTGCTCTGGAAGCGCATCGTGTTTTCCGTCAACGATTTCACGAAATCCTTTTACGGTGTCTTTCACATCAATATATTTCCCTGGCATACCAGTAAATTGCTGAGCAACAAAAAACGGCTGCGACAAGAAACGTTGAACTTTTCGAGCGCGTCCCACAACCAACTTATCTTCTTCTGACAATTCATCCATACCCAGAATGGCGATGATATCTTGAAGCTCTCTGTATCGTTGCAACAACGCTTGAACATCTCGTGCGCATTTGTAGTGTTCTTCACCCACAACCTGTGGATCAAGAAGTCGCGATGTAGACGTTAATGGATGCACTGAAGGGAAGATACCCATAGCTGCAATATCTCGATCCAAATTGGTAGTGGCGTCCAAATGCGTAAATGTCGTAGCGGGAGCTGGATCTGTATAGTCATCCGCTGGAACATAAACAGCTTGAACCGACGTGATAGATCCTAGTTTTGTGGATGTAATGCGTTCTTGCAAATTCCCCATCTCGGTACCCAAAGTTGGCTGGTATCCCACAGCTGATGGAATACGACCCAGAAGCGCAGAAACCTCGGCTCCTGCTTGAGTAAATCGGAATATATTATCTACGAAAAACAAAACGTCCTGTTTTTCAACATCACGGAAATATTCAGCAATAGTTAATCCCGTCAAAGCCACCCGCGCACGAGCTCCAGGGGGCTCATTCATCTGGCCAAACACGAGGGCTGTTTTTTCGATAACACGCGACTCTTCCATTTCCCGCCATAGATCATTTCCTTCACGAGTTCGCTCGCCAACGCCAGCAAATACCGAGTAACCGCCATGTTCTGTTGCGATATTTCGAATTAACTCTTGAATCAAAACTGTTTTGCCAACGCCTGCCCCGCCGAATAACCCAATTTTACCACCCTTTGCATACGGTGCTAAAAGATCCACAACCTTAATGCCGGTCATAAGCATTTCTGCACGAGTCGCTTGATCTTCAAATTTTGGAGCTGATCTGTGTATGCCCCAGTGGTCTTTCGTTTTAACTGGTCCGCGCTCATCAACTGGCTCGCCGATTACGTTGATGATTCTGCCTAGGGCTTCTTTCCCAACTGGCGCCATAATCATGTTACCGGTACTTGTCACTTTTTCACCTCGAACTAAACCTTCGGTAGAATCCATTGAAATGGTTCTCACTACGTTGTCGCCTAAGTGCTGTGCCACTTCCAAAACCAGATTGTTTTCAAGCGCACTAATGAATTTATTTGAAGCTCGCAGGGCTGTATTGATTGGCGGCAAATCGCCACCTTCAAACTCAACATCCACAACTGGTCCCAATACTTGTTTTATTTTTCCGTTTGCCATTTTTAATGCTCCTTCAACTATTTCAAAGCTTCTGCGCCGCTGACGATCTCGATAAGCTCTGTCGTGATTTTTTCTTGTCGCAATTTATTGTATGTTAATGTT
>JAYTTH010000531.1:0-11215 GCA_043745515.1 Pseudobdellovibrionaceae bacterium
GTTGAGTCGGACCTGAAAGCAGTTCAGGCGGATCCATATCTTGTGCGCTCATTTTTTCTGGCAGATAGTGTGTCCTATATTATGAACTAGGTAGTAAGCCCATCCTGCCCAGTCGCCGCGCGAACCGGTAAAAATCCATCTGTCTCCAGAGCGTACAGAATTGCTTCTGCAATACTACTTTCATCTTCAATTACAAGAATTCGTGGCTTCATAATGTAGTCACAATAATCCATTTTTTTAACGAAGCCAACTGGACTCATGAAAATTTCATGAAAACTTCATTCTGTCTTCACATTTAGTTGCCACTGTATCGCAAGGAGGAAGGATGAATAATTTAAATCATTTGGCCATAATTATGGATGGAAATGGACGATGGGCTGACAAGAGGGGAATGAATCGTGGACGCGGGCATATAGCCGGAGCTCGCAAGGCCTTTGAAATTATTGACTATGTTTGCAAATCAAATATTACCACCCTAAGTCTGTTTGCTTTTTCAACAGACAACTGGCAACGCCCACCTGCTGAAGTCAATTTGCTAATGAAACTCATGACTCATTCATTGAAAACAAAAATAGCTTTTTTTCAAAAACGAAATATCAAACTAAAAATAATTGGCGATCTTTCCAGACTTCCGCAGGGGTTACAAGACAGCATTTTTGAATTAGAGAACAAAACAGCCACTAACAGAGGACTAGAACTTGTGATAGCGATTAACTATTCAGGACAATATGATATTTGCCAGGCCGTCCAAAGATTAATCGAACTTAAAATCGATATGTCAAATTTGAATCCAAGTGATTTAAGTTCGCTACTTTTAACGGCAAACTTTAAAAATCCCGATTTGCTGATTCGCACAGGCGGCGAAAGTCGACTTTCAAATTTCTATTTGTGGCAATCAGCTTATGCTGAAATCCAATTTCAATCTAAATATTGGCCAGATTTTGAAACCGAAGATCTTGACCAGCACATCAAGACCTTCGCTAAAGTAGAAAGACGATTTGGAAAAACTAGCGATCAGTTGATAAAATGTTGAAGTTTAATTTTAATGTACCGTTTCCCAAAAATATTCATTAAAAATGAAACGGCAATAATCTTACAGTCTAAAAAGAGCGAAGCTTTTTCCAAATAATCCGAGTCCGCTTTCAAAGAATGGGCGGCGTCCATTCCAGAGCGTATTTGTGCAAGACCTGTCAGACCCGGCTTCATCTTCCAGCGAAAGTCATGAACATTCCAATTGAGTCGATCAATATCATGGCAGGTCAGTGGACGAGGACCGACAATACTAATATCGCCTTTAATAACATTCAAGTACTGCGGAAGTTCGTCCAAGCCCGTTTTACGAAGCCAGGTGCCAACTCGAGTGACTTGCCCGTCGGTCATCGTGCGAAATTTGTAAACTTTAAATTTTGTCTTGTTTAAACCAATACGTTCCTGAACAAAAAATACCGATTTTCGCTCTTCTAGAAAAATGAGCAATGCTATAACGGCGGCTAGAGGGCCAAAAATCCAAAAACTTAAAAAACATCCGCCCAGATCAAAAGTTCGTTTAGATTTAGAAACTAAAAACACAAAGCCTCCTTTGATAAAAATCCTGATTTAACCAATGATTTGGCAGCGCTTAGTTGCCCTTGATACATTACATTTTGGAAATCCCGCCAAACTTTTGATTTAAATTCTTGATAATTATATTTAGATTTCAAAACGGACCGGTGTTCGAGCCAAACCGGAATAAGGGTTACGTACATCAATCCAAAATGAAGGATGTTAGCAAGCGACCCAGATAAGGCATGCTTTCTAAAATTTATTTCGTGAATATGATGCATTTGAAACTCTACATGGGTGGTCTCTTCCTCACACATCCGTTGGCAAATTTCATTTAACAATGGTGATTGAGTGGCGGCCGACAGACAATCATAGTAGGTCATTGCAATGACTTCGGCAGTGACTAGCACTCGCACGCTCAATTCAACTCCCGCTAGTCGCCGTAAAAATCGAAAGCACGCGTCATTCCAACCTTTTTTGATTTTTGGAATTCCTTGAAAACTCATAAAGCGGCCCAAATAAGAAGAATGACGATTCTCTTCACGAATCAAATATTCAATAGCTGATAAATAGTCTGGCCGCTGCATTTTCTCACTTTGCTGTCGCGCTTGCGCGCGCAGAATATGACCCTCTGAAGATTCACCTAATTGAAAGCTTTGAATCGACTTAGTGATTCGTAAGCGTTCCACCTCGGTCAATCGGTAATTATCATTTTCTATCTGAAGGTTATTTTGATTATTCGTCTCAAAGTAAGACAGCCAATTTTGGGTTTCCATATAGTTTCCTCCTTTAAACAGCCTGACAGCGTTAAGTGAAAACTGCGTGAATCCTTGATGTGTTTAGTGTGAGTTCCGATCAATCCTACTTAGGGGCCCGTGCAAAAAAAATTAGGCATTGTGTCCTAATAGTTCCAAAGATCTTAAAATAGATCAGTCAGCAATATTCAATTTAATTTATTTTAGTAACGTTCCTGACTCTAACCCTAAGGTTGCTTTGTAAAAGCTAAACGGAACTTTGCCTGTCGATATATTCGATCAGAATATCCGCACAATTGTTTAACGTTACAATTTCATCGTGTTTGCCGCCGAAATCGGGATGAAAAACGCGAGCCAGTTTTTTTTTGGCGGCGCTGACGGTTTGTTTGTCTAGTGATTCATTCAGCTCAATTCCGTTATCTGAAAAAAAGCTAAGAGCGCGTACAACGTTCCCTGGTAAATCTGGTTTTTTAGAACCAGTTTTTTTTAATTCTTTGAAATCTTTCAGTCGTTTCTTTTGCTTTTGATATTGTTCTTTGCGGTAACTGGCTTGTTTTTCTTTGTAAGCATTTTGCTTTTCCGCAAACTCCGCTGCCCGAGCCGCAAGGGCTGGGCGTTTTATTTTGGGCAGCAAGGTTTCGAGTTTTTCTAAATCAGCCTTACATTCGAAAAAATCTTCATACTTATCTTCAGCGGCTAGTAACGCCGCCCAGGCATGTTTACAAAAATTATTTTTTTTTGCAGCGGGACAAGTGCAACCAACGATGACCGTTTGACTTTCCACCGACGGGGTTTTAAGCAAAACTTTGAATCCAGGAGTCGCGCGAATGAAAACCATAATTTCTGTGTCGGATGGTCGAGATGATACCACTTTGCCCTTGTTAAAAAGAGTCTGTCCGGCTGACCGAATATCAGGTTTAAAAAAGTGCTCCCACGTGCTTATAGACATTGCATAACCTCAGCAGCGAAACTACAAAAAATAATAGCTAAGCACAAGTTCAATTATGCGATTTGCACCTACTTTCCCTTTTGTGCGGCGGTTAGAAGATATAGACGGCGATACCCAAGGCCATTTTGATATTTTGGAAAATGCCTAAATCTGCTTTGAGTACTTTTTACTTATAAAACTTACCACAATAAAACACTGACTTTGGGATTTGAAACGGAACTATCTTTCCATAGGCGCGGGGATCAAGAGTATAATGCCTTGCTGATGTTCCTTCCAAAACCATAAATGTAGGCACATTGAATGGAACAGTCGGATCTGATGCCAATGCGCCCGAATTATATACCTTTAGCCTATCATCAGCCGCAGGTGTGTGGGTGTCTCCAAAAATATAGTAAATACCCTTATCATTTTCTTTCAAAACTTCATGCCCTGTCACTTTTCCATAGGCGCGCTTATTAGAATTTTTAAATAATTCTGCCTGAGCATTTATTGCATCCGTCGTTACAAAGGGCGCATGCGAAAGCTTAATGACCTTGCCGCCAATTACCAGATCGAATACGGAAAAATAGTCTCCGTAACCTGGCTTATTGGCACCTACCAAATGAACTTTCGGCCGTCGTCCCGATTCCCTCTGCCGTTTATCCAGAGCTTCTTTAAACCGCACTGCGAATAGGTCAGCGTATTCTTTATCGATAACTAATTTCTCATTTTTGATTTCTGCCTTTAGATCGTGATTTCCCAAATTGAAAAAAATTTCTTTTCCCGTTTTCTCGAATGCGTCTAAAACGGTCTCGATTGTCAGCTCAATCCTTCTTTCGTCATTGAAGGCCCCAATTACCGGTATCACAATGGTAACACCCGAGGAATTTTTGGAAAAAATACCCGCTTGGTAAACGTCACCATTCAATATCACAGAGGTAATAGAGGGATCATTTTTAATATAGGCCAACATCTGATCGTAAGACCGCTCACTGGTGCGTGCATTCAAAATAGTTGTTTGCCTTACTTCATAATTTTCAATGGTATCAAAATCAAATCCAGGCGGAAACAAATGAAAGTCTGATCCAATAAAAATTTTAGTCGGAGAATTATTCGCAAGTGCAGTCCCTGCAATCAATAGACTTAAAATTAAAAGAACCAAATTTTTTATCACTTTTTGCTCCATTTACATAGTTGCTGGACGAATCAAGAAAGTAATGCTAAGTCACTTGCTTTCGTCGTATCCGATCCGGTATTGGACCCAGTCAATCGAATTCATTGTCAGCAAAAAAAAGGACCAACTATATTTTGGATTTCCAAGTTTCGCTAATCCTCAAAGTTTAACTCCATTAATTTGTTAAATCAGAACTATCGCTTAGATTTTTAAACTGCTCTTTGAGCTTCAGTTTTAATAGAACGCTGAGCTGTGCCGTCAACCCCTTCAAGTCGACTATCTAATAAAGCTTTATACAATGAATCCTGTTTAAACCATTGGGCTAAGTCGTTTTTCTTAAAGTTCATAATTTTCCACTTTCTGGTTTGGGCCATCCAATTGAGTTGCATTTGGAAGGCCAAACTAGCACCAGTTAGGTTACTGATTTTACTTGATTTTTAAATAATTAGAATTAGCTTTCTAGACTTTTTCAATTACTGTCACTTGCTTATCAACTTTTTAGACGCTTAAAAACCACCGGAATTTTTCGTCTCAAACTGAGATTTCCAGTATTTCCTGGGTGTTCCGGATAATTGACACGAGCCAAAAAATATTTAGACTTGCCCTCATTATGACAGATCAAGAAATGACCCAAATATTGAAGCGAAATCAAATCGTTTTTGACCCCAACATGAAGACCACGCAGTTCTCTGGAGCCGCTTCTTTCCTAGCTTTTTTAAAGAAAGGAAAAATCAGAGGTCGACTTGAAAAAGAATTCGGTGCCTATCCTCGCTCGATAATGCAAATTCTTATTGGAATAATCCTTGGCTAGGCTATATCTTGATGAGCCGTTCTAAAAACGAATGTTTGCCGAATAAATATCAGCGCTGCTTTTTGTCAACAATTCGCACGTGAGTATTCAACATGATTGGAAGATGCTTTGCCGATTTCCATAAATTCTACGTGCGGGCAAAGACTGTCATTTTGAAATATGCCTTTTATTGAAAAACTGACTTTTTTGAAAATCTATGAAAAATTTCCGACCCTCTTTCTTTAAGGAATCTAGGGGGATTATTTTACAGCGTCGGTCTGTTTTGAAAACAGGGGCTGCCCGTCGTCGTCTTCACACGTCCATTCGTTTTGGCAGCAATATTTTTTTACCCGCGAGCCCGTTATCAATACATCAAACCGTTTGGAAACGGCGTATTCACCTGTGTCTCGCCCAGTTAAAAAGTGAGTACTAGCATTATAGGCATACTCTTCGAAACGTCCAAAAATATCTTCAGGTGGAATGGACTCTTTTATGCTTCCTGTATTCCAGTCATAAAGTTCAATTTTTTCAAGCCCTCCGGCATCGTCAAAATTATAAGAAAAAAGTGGCTTGTTCGCTGTCGACGGAACGGAAAGTCCATGTTTGTCAGGCGTCGACAGTCGATTCAATCGATAGTTTTTAGCGGACTTCAAAGATATGGTTTTTAAGTCGTACTTATACTCATAGTATTCAGGCCCAGACGACGTACCCATCACATTCACGCGAACCGAACCGTCGCTGCGACATTGAATCGACGGCTGACAGTCTTTCCATTTCGCAGCCGACACCGGATCGGTTGGAGGTGGGCCAGAATAAAACTGGGGATCGCATGATTCCCGTGCTTTGTTTTCTTTTTTTGTTTTAGGAAGCGGATAGGCAGTCAGAGCACTACTAATTTCTTTAAGCTTGTTATTGGCAACATCAACCCAATGGCTGCAAACATCAGGACAAAGTTCGGTGACTTCGGACTCGAGATGTTCTTTTTTTATTATGGACATAAAATACAGACCCTGCGTCGTCAGATCATTCGTTGTATAGTGGCAATGGGATGGATAGTTTTTTAAAACATCACAGCCCATACCAGACTTAAATATTTCTAACATTTTAGGATCTTTAGCTTTGGGATCTTTATCCTTAGATTCTTTTAGTGCTTTTGCCATCAACAGGTCGCGATCGCGACCCGAGCTCATCGCCATCAGACACTGCTGTCGTGTCTCGGGATCCAAATCCGTTGGCGAAACCTGACACTGCTTGCTGACTTCAACTACATCTCGTGAAAACTTCTCGCAGCCACAAAACCATTTAGACGGCTGATTTTCTACGTTTTTTGCTCCTAATGTCATTTCTTCCGGTAACCGACAATGACTAGAAATAATACCTTTCCAATTCTCCTGGGCATGTTTAGTCATAAAAATGCCAGATAAGGCCAGCTCCTCCATATCGTTGTATTCGAAAAGAATCGTGGCTAATCCAATCCCACCTCCAGTGAGGCGGGTAGCCTTTCGGGCTAGAATTCCCACCCTTGGGTTTCGAAGAAAATACTCATAAAGCCTTTTCCATTTTTTTGGCACGGGAACTACCGTATCCATCGTCGTTACCACTTGAGACAATGTCATTTCTTTATAGTTATCGGCCAATTGAGCAAACGGCACGTCCACCTTAAGCCAGTTGGCTTTGACCTTTTTTAGAGCTTCTTGCTGAACCGGATTGAGTTCAACATATTTGTTAAATGCTTCGCCGTTTTTTCCGACAGGAAGTTTTACGTCAGGATAGTCAGCTTTAGAAAAATGACTTATTTTCCTTTCATATTCATACGTATCAATCAGCCTCTTCTGAGTGTCTTTGCGATATCTCTCGTGTTCTAGTTCAGCTAATCTTTGATGCAAAGCCGGAAGATCTTTAAAAATCCTATGATTTTCATCGAACGCTTTTTGCAAAAGTTCAGGAAATGCTCGCATAGCCATCAATCGATTTTGTCTTCCCCATTCCGGCATCAATTTATAGGCTCCGTTCGCGTCGCTAATACTCATTCCTATATCGGCATTAGCTGTAAACATGAGTCTTGGATATCGCCCCAAGGCTTTTGGATCTGCTTGAATTTTTAATTTTTTTAGAGCATCTATCTCGTCTTGAATAAATTTTTTCAATTGAGGTTGCGCTTGTTTTTTGGCCTCTAGCTTTCGAACTAACTCGCCTACGCTAGGATTAAACCTACTGGCAACAGGCTCAAGGCGCGTTTCAATGCTTTGAAATGAAGCCATGACCGCCCGCCGTTGTTCTTCTAATTTTTTTAGTTGGGTTTTTAATTCTCGTTCAGCACTATCCGAAAATGTGCGTGATTGAATTTGAGCCTGTAAACGGGCACTCTTTTGGTCTAAGGGTGCCAATTCTTCCAAAACGCTTATATTAATATTTCGGGCCGCCTGTACTTTTGATTTAATTATATTTGCATTTTCTTTTGCGTACCCAATTCTGTTAGTTAAATGAGCTTGATACTCGGTAAGAACATCCTTAGCGGCTTGTTGTTCTTTTGTTAAATTTCCTAAACTTTCCATAGCTTGGATTTTACTTTTCACCTGAGCCAACGCTCTTTCTGGTGTGTCGCCGTTCTCTGCAATAAAATGATCCAATTTTTGACCGCCGACTTGCTTTTCAATTTCTTTTGCATAATTTTCATCACGAGCCTTTTTCTTTGCGTCGACGAGCATGCCCTTAATAATTGAATTAATTTTTCTTGCACTGTATTCGCTAAGTGCAACAGCTCCGGTCCCAGCGGCAAGCGATGCCGTCATATTAAAACCAACTGAATCTAAAATAGTTGTGCAATCGTTACTACTGCCCGAGATGCAAGCAAGATAGTCATGCAAAAAACTAAGTGACTCTTTGAAGTCTCCTGTTGCGCATGTGCTGCCACCATTGGCCTCGGGAAAGTCCAATAGAAAAAGAATGCTCAAAATAAATAGTATTTTGGGAAAAAACATCACATAAATAATTCGGCTTTTTATCAAAGTGAGACCACCGCAAAAGGTCCAATTTATAAGGTAAAAATCTAATTTTGCAGGGGTTTTTATGACCGCGGAGATCCGACTCAAAATGGCTACCAAAGCTTACAAAAAACTGACTAAAATCTAGACAGTCGCCTGCCCATTCTGTTTTAAGAATGGCTTGTTGGGATTTTTTTATCAGGACAATAGCCTAGTGTTTTCAATACCATAGCCAAATTTTCAATCCATGGGTCTAGTCGGTCCCAATCCTGCTCTTTGTTCCTATGTTGGCAAAAACTTAAACAACGTAAATTTAAAAAAGGAAGTCTCGTTATGAACACAATTAAAAAAAGTTTTTTCGGTTTTGGTGTATTGGCTGCATCTACTTATTTATTAGCCGGTCATTTGAATTCACATACGGCACGCATTACCCAAATTCAGACACAACAAAGAAACGTCGCTGCTGCGGTGAAACCTACTGATCCAGCTAAAGTAAAAGAAATGCAGGCGTTATTGAAAGCACATAATCCTAATGCTGTTATCGCTACAAGTGCTGGCGGTCTGATTGAAGAAGCCCTAAAAAAACATCTTGAAGCTCAGGGCGGCGATCGCAGCGCCGAAGTCGTAGTAGATACCCACGTTGAAGTTAACCAAAGAGGTGGGCGTTCCGCTATTGGTTACGCGGATCCAAAAGCACTTATGGCGCAGGTACAGGCTGATGTGCGTGCTCAAGCTCAACGAATAAAAGAAAAAACAAATGGCCGCGGTGGAACAATTATTGAAATCGGTGGCGGTACGACCAGTGGAATTGGCGATGCTATTAAAGCCATGACTCCAGATTTTATTAGAGAAATTAAATCAAATTACAATGTTACTATTATTTCGACAGGCCTGGTTGCTGACACAGCATTAGCGTATATCGGTGATATTGAAACAAAACTAGATGTTTTAGCATTAATTCCACGCGACGGAGCATGGGATTTAATAGTAGACGACATGTCCGAAACAGTTCGTGTTCTAACTGAAGCTAAAAAAATAGCGGCTAGAATGGGAATTAACAGTGACAGTATATCTATCAACCACAATGCTTATGAAGGTGGTGTTATTGCGATTGAAGAACTTACGATGTTAATGTCTGAAGTAAATCGGATGGCTATGGAGAATAAGACAACGGGCAATAAGCAAGTGCAAATCGTTATCAATACTACTCTTGATGCCGGTACTAGTACTGGTCAAATTGCCGCTCATAAAGGTGTTGAAGGCGGATCTGATCTTTTGATGGTCTTGGCTCAACTGGCCGGAAACAACGAAACATTTGCTAGAAATTTAGAGTCTTTACAAATCAAAGTTGTACTAGATGCCAATAAAGGAGCGGAAATATTAAAAACATCCACCCTTGCTAAATTTGCTAGCCGATTTAATGTTCAAAACAAGGACCTTATCGCCGGTTCAGAAAAATATGCTCAAGACGTTGCCGATGCCAATGGGGACGCAGAAAAAATTGCTGGTCTCAAAAAAGCCCTTGGTGCCGATTCAGATAAAGTGGCCAGAGCAAAAAAAGCCCTTGGTGCTGCGAAAGACCTTGATAAAGCAGGTTCAAATGCTGACACGCAATTAGAAGTAAAACATGCCGAAGAAATATTTCGACAAGCGGCCATCGAAAATAGAAATGGAGTCAGGATCGTTGAATTTTCTAATCGCCTAGTCAATTATACAAAAGTATTGTTAGCTATGGATGTTTATTACACGGATCTATTAAGCAAAGAATCCTCTAGCAAAGGTAGCACGCGATATAGTTCTTTGGAAACGTCACAAGCACAAAATCGTGGTATCTTACACCTAGTTCAAACTCAGGGTATACAGATTGTTGATGGAAAAGTCACTCGTTCTATTGAATCCAAAGCCATGGACGCTGCTAAACGAGCTGGTGGAAAAAGATAGTTTCAAATTTTAAAATCTCCTGACGGAAAGGAATCATATGTTTAAAAAAATGATTTCCTTTCTTTTGGTCCTGCACCTAACCCTGCCCGCAACCGTTTGGGCAGGGAATTCTGATGTCGATATCCAAACTCGCACTTCATTTCGTTTATTAAAAAACAAATATCTAGCATTAGCCACCAATTCAAAACCTAATAGCTGGTTCAAAATAAATCCGGATGTTCAAAGTCGATTTAATTTTGCTAATAGTAATTTAAATTTGTATCAATTTCTTTCTGAGACTCAAAAAAAACTCATAAAATCTAAATCCGAAGACATTCTAAAGGCTCTAAAACTAAGAAATATCGGGGCTGGTTTCGCCGGCTCTGCCATTGAAGTTTGTAAATTATATGTTTTAGTGTGGACCTTGACTTTAATTGGTTTAGCTGAAGAACACATCCACACAGCCAATATTGCCAACCAAGATTTTGACTCTGCTGCTTATTCAAAAGATACTAAACAGGCTATTGCCGAATTGGCAGACTCCGGCGAAATTGTGACTTCGATGATCTCGGCAGGTCTTACTCACTGGGCTTTTAAACCCGTTCTGAATCAATTAAGTACTGTTGTTAATTCCCTGCAAATAGCGATGTTCTTGAAATCGTTTATTGTCGCACTAGCAAATACATTAATAGGCTTTGGAGGATGGGAATTTGGCGCCCAACTCTGGAAAGAATCTACCAACCTCCTCGACTCGCAGCTGACTGAGCCAGATGAAGTCGAGTTTTTAAAAACCAATAGAAATAAATTGTGGACCGGTATTTTTCATTCACTTTCAAATTTAAAATCAGCACCCTCAAATCGACAAGATCAAATAAGAAAAAAAATTCTATTCACTACCATCGACAATATCGTCAATATTTTATCAACCGAGTCGAAACGATTCGATTGGTTGTATAATGCATTACGGCTGCGCATTTATAGCGGTACTTTTGTTGCAACCGTAACTGCGATGAGTGCGGTCAATGCCGCTGGTTCCGTCATTGCTCCAACCGTCGCAGCGACTCTTTGGGGATCGCTGGGACTGGGACTTATAGGGGGCCTCACGACCCTTGCTATTCCAGA
>JAYTTH010000532.1:0-11204 GCA_043745515.1 Pseudobdellovibrionaceae bacterium
TTCATTTTTTGTGTTTCCGAATTCACGATTGATGATCATTTGAATGGCCATTGCCCGACGAACGGATTCTTGCGTTGGTGTCGTGATCGCTTCGTCATAGGCATTGGTGTGCAAACTATTGCAATTGTCCTGAATGGCCAGCAGAGCTTGCAATGTTGTGCGAATATCATTGAATGCGATTTCTTGAGCATGCAACGAGCGACCACTTGTCTGAATGTGATATTTTAGTTTCTGCGACCGATCATTTGCTTTGTACAAGTCCTTCATGGCAATCGCCCATATTCGCCGAGCTACTCGGCCTAACACCGTATACTCGGGGTCAAGACCATTTGAAAAAAAGAAACTCAAATTACCTGCAAAATCGTCTACGTTCATACCGCGATTCAAATAATATTCAACAAAAGTAAATCCATTAGAAAGCGTAAACGCCAATTGTGATATCGGGTTCGCGCCCGCTTCCGCAATATGATAGCCAGAAATGCTGACCGAATAGAAATTCTTTATATTTTTCTTAACAAAAAATTCTTGGATATCGCCCATCATTTTCAGCGCGAACTGAATTGAAAAAATACACGTATTTTGCCCCTGGTCTTCTTTTAAGATGTCAGCTTGGACTGTTCCACGAACATTTTGCAAGGTCCAGTCAGTCAGGGTCCGGAGTTCACTACTAGAAAGCTTTCGCCCCAGTTCTTTTTCTTTTTTAACGACTTGCTGATCCAAAGCTGTATTAAAAAAGAAAGCCAAAATAATTGGAGCTGGCCCATTGATCGTCATGCTTACGCTCGTATTAGGCGAACAAAGATCAAAACCATCATAGAGCTTTTTCATGTCTTCAAGCGAGCATATACTAACCCCGCTTTCACCGACCTTGCCGAATATATCAGGTCGCAAATCGGGATCTTGTCCATACAGGGTCACCGAATCAAATGCGGTTGATAATCGATGTGCTTTTTCACCTTCACATAAAAAATGAAATCGACGGTTTGTACGCTCTGGTGGACCTTCCCCAGCAAACATTCTTTTGGGATCTTCGTCGGCTCGCCGCAAAGGAAACACCCCTGCCGTGTAAGGAAATTCGCCAGGCACATTTTCTAATTTAGTAAATCTAAAACGATCTCCCCAGTCCTGAAATTTTGGAAAAACAACTTTGCGAATTTTAGTTCCAGAAAGCGACGTGGTGGTTAGCGGATTTTTAAATTCTTTGTCACGAACTTTGAAAACCATTTCATCACTCTGGTAAACTTTAGCTTTGCTATCCCAATTTTTCAATTCGGACTGTTCGAACTCGTCTAGTTTTTTGAATACAGAATTTGAATAGGCATCAATGTCATTCGCGCTTATTTTATCTTTCAATGGCGTTAAAGCTAGGCGACTTAAACCGCCCAATACAGACAATTCTTCTGACAGCTCGGAAACGCGTCTTTTATACTTTCGTACTGAATTTACGACTTCTAAAAGATACTGGGTTCGATGTCCGGGAATTACTGAGGCGATCGAGCCTTCAACAACTGATTTTTTTTGCTCGTCTGAAATGAGCCATTTTTTACCAATGATCCCGGATTTCTCGCCAGCACTCTGAAAACGGCTAGCTTGTTTAATCATTTCAAAAAACAAGTGATTTACTCCGGCATCGTTAAATTGCGCAGCTTGAGTCAAAAATACAGGCGACACATAGCTATCATCAAACTGTTTTCGCGATCGCTTGTATTGTTTTTGAACAGCTTTTAAAGCATCTAAGGATCCGCGACGATCGGATTTATTTATCGCGATAATATGGGCAAAATCGATCATATCAATTTTTTCAAGCTGAGTCGGAGCACCGTATTCGCTGGTCATAACATAAAGCGGAATATCGCAAAGATCAGTAATCTGGGAGGAGGCCTGACCAATACCACTAGTTTCAGCGATGATCAGATCAAAATCCAGTTTTCGATACAAATCTAAAACATCGGTTAACTGTTTTGAAACTTCAACACCCGAGCCTCGGGTGGCCAAACTGTGCATGAAAATTCTATCGCGCGACAACGAGTTCATTCGAATGCGATCACCCAGCAGCGCGCCGCCCGTTTTGCGTTTTGAAGGATCCACGCACGCAATGCCCAGTTTTAAATTTGGAAAAAAATGTAAAAACCTAAGGGCAATTTCATCTATAAGCGAGGACTTCCCCGCGCCGCCCGTTCCTGTTATACCAATAACCGGCGTTTGAACTGTGCTTTTGTTTTTAAAGGAATCCAGTTCAAAGTTATTCAAATCTATCTTATCACCCAGTTCGATAAACTGCAGAGCGCGGCCTATTTCGATTTGTGGAATAGGATCAGAACCAAATACTTTTTTATAAGCGTCGTTTTTAGGGATTCGCTTTAGCTTAACCTCCCGTGGGTCAAAATCACACTCTGTTAGAATTCGATTTATCATACCCTCAAGACCAAGCCTGCGACCATCCTCGGGATGAAAAATCTGGCATATTCCGTAGTTTTCAAGTTCTAGTTTTTCATCCCAAACGATAACGCCGCCACCGCCGCCAAATATCTTCACATGCGAAAGTCCACAATCATCCAAAATGTCTTTAAGAAATTTAAAATACTCCATGTGTCCCCCCTGATACGAGCTCACACAGACCCCTTGGGCACCTTCTTGAATAATGGCCTTCACAACATCTTTGACACTTCTATTGTGCCCTAAATGAATAACTTCAGCTCCTCCATCTTGTAGAATACGTCGAATAATATTTATAGTCGCATCGTGCCCATCGAACAGGGCTGCCGCGGTTACAATTCGAATTGGATTTTTTGAAATCATTTTAAAATTCCTTTAATCAGTTTTTCAATTCAGCTTAAAAGTGCGAGTTAGTTACCTTTAAAAACAGGCTTCCTGCCTTCGACAAAAGCAGCCGTTCCTTCACGAACGTCTTCACTTTGAAATAATTTTGAAAACACTTCGGCTTCAAATCGCTGAGCGTCTTCAATTTCCAAATCATAAACTCGATTGATAGTGTTTTTTGCGCTCGCCACAGCCAAAGGGCCGCGAGTAAAAATAAGATCCATCCGTTTTTTTGCTTCTGTGAGCATTTCTTCGGTGGTTTCAAAAACGCGGCTGACAAGCCCTAAAGATTTGGCTTCGTCGGCCGTTATCATTTCGCCAGTGTAAATTAATTCGCGCGCTTTACGAATACCGACGGCCCGAGCCAGCCGCACCGTGCCGCCAAAACCGGGAATGACCCCTAAGGATACTTCGGGCAAACCAAATTTTGCATTTTTGGCCGCAAATATAAAATCGCAGGCTAAAGCTAATTCACAGCCTCCGCCCAACGCAAAACCATTGACGGCCGCTATGACCGGCACTTTGAGCAAATTAAGTTCGTGAAAAACACGCTGCCCTTTACGAGCAAATTGTAAAGCACCTGCCTCATCAAGGGCATTTAATTCCTTAATATCAGCACCCGCAACAAACGCTTTGGGGCCTTCGCCGGTAATAATCAATCCGCGCAAATGATCAAAGGACATTTCGTACAATTGACGCAAAAAATCTCCGAGTTCGTCCATCAATTCGCTATTTAAAGCATTCAGTGCTTTAGGTCGATTGATTGTCAGTGTCCACAGCGCATTTTCTGAATGAACTTTTATGTGATTAAAATTAAACCCCATAATTATAAAACCCCTTGCCCGATTTTTTTCCTAGCCAACCCGCTTCGACATATTTCGTAAGCAACGGACAGGGGCGGTATTTGCTGTCACCAAGACCATCGTGCAAAACGTGCATGATAGAAAGGCACGTGTCGAGACCAATGAAATCCGCCAATGTCAGAGGACCCATTGGCTGATTTGTCCCAAGTTTCATGGCCTGATCAATACTTTCAACAGTAGCAATGCCTTCATGAAGAGTGTAAATCGCCTCGTTTATCATCGGCATCAATATTCGATTTACTATAAAACCTGGCATGTCCTTGACCGAAGGAACAAACGTTTTACCCAGTTTTTCTGTCAGCTGTTTCATAAGTTCAAATGTTTCATCTGACGTTTGCAATCCGCGAATACCTTCAACTAGTTTCATCAGTGGCACTGGATTCATAAAATGCATGCCTGCTACTTTATCTGGACGACCTGTGGCCCCTGCCAGTTTGGTGATGGATATAGATGAGGTGTTTGAAAATAGATAGGCTTCTGGCTTAAGTAAAGCGTCAACGTCTTTAAAAATCTTAAGTTTCAAATCAATATTTTCAGTCGCAGCTTCAACAAATACATCCACGTTTTTCAAATCATTCAGTTGCGGAGTCGTTTTGATACGCCCTAACGTAGACACTTTTAATTCTTCAGTGATGACGGCTTTTGAAACCAGTTTTTCAAGCGACGTCGTGATGGATTTCATCGCCTTTTTTAGCGACTCTTCAGAAATATCACACAAAATTACATCAAAGCCATTGGCCGCCGTGACCTGGGCGATTCCATTCCCCATTTGCCCAGCCCCTAAAATCCCGATTGTTTTTACACTAGACACTGCCATTTGCCCTGTTCCCATTTGGTCCCCTTTTGTCATTTTCTTCGTTCGATCCGTCTCTGTTTAGTATGCCGCTGCGCATTTTATCAAAAATATGAGAGACTTACTTCTAACTAAAGACAAGTTTTACGTCAAAAGGTCTTGTGGACTTAGCCGGCTCGTTAGAAAATTAATCAATGGTATTGCGCCTGCCTTATGTTTTATCCTTTTTAGTCAGTTTTCCTGTTTTTGCCTCTCATTTTGACAAAGGGGCCCCTTTTTTTTACAAATCGCCCCATAGCCAATTTCCGTCGGGCCAATTGTCCGAGGACGAACTTGAATCCAAGAAAATTCGCTCGGAAGAAACCAATACTTACCAAATTACTTGGGATAAACGCGAGTTTTTTTTCGAATCCAACGAGATGGTAAAAGACATTCACGTTTCTGATTTGATTACCGTAAATCGCAGCTTTTCTGTACCCGAGAAGAAAGATCTCAAAAATGTTAAAGAAGCCTTTTATGTTTCTAAAAATGATGTAATTCGCCTGGTTGGTTTTCAAGACGACTGGCTAGAAATTGAAAATTTAAAAACGAGCAAGCGTGGTTTTGCAAGAGCGGCGGATTTCGCTTCTTTTTCTGAAGACACTGGATTGGCTTTGACCTACATGTCGACATTTTTAAAAGAAACCGCTTCCGATTCATCTAAAATTATTACCACTGTGCCCCAAGGCACCCGCTTGAAAATTCTTGATTGGAGCGGTGAAAAAATTCAGGTCCTATTCAATGGCCAAAAAGGCTTTTTAGATTCTGGCCATGCGATTTTAAAAGCTGATTTTGCCTCGTGGACCCTTCATAGCAAACAGGGCTGGACTCAAATTAAATACCGCGAGGGGCGTTATGTGCGCACCAAACAGAACGACTTGCTCAATATTTCGGATCTGAAGGCATTTGTAACAGAAAAAACCAGGGCGTTTAGCTTAGTTCATAAAGAAAACGGCCCAAAACTAAAATCAAAACTAGAAATTGTGGATCTAGAACCCAATCGCTGGAATGTTTCAAAGATTGCCGAGCATGGCGATGTTTGGTGGAAAAAGCTTAGGCCACCTGCTGCCGAGGCCCAGGTAAAAACTCTTTCTGAACTGGCCATATCGGGCATTTATTCAAGCGATTTAGCTGGCGATTCAAGCAAAGGATCACCCACCCGAGGATTAATCTCAGCTCACGGGATCTATCGAACTGATGACGGAATAAATTGGGCGAAAATAGATTTTTTCAAAGATGAAAACTGGCCGATCTGCATCACTAAAAGTGGCTGGTATGTTGGATCTTTTCGCAGCCTAGATGAAGGCAAAACCTTTGAGCCTTTTATTCGCTGGGACTACCTTTCTTATTTGATGTCCTCCGAATATAAATTAGATCCAAAATTTTTTAAAATAGTTAAAATGGAAACTATCAATTCAAAAGAAATCAAAATTCAAATGGATGTCGGCTTTAAAAAAGTCAATTTTAGTTACAACGGCTATTTAACGACCTGGAAAATCCTAAACGCGTCTCCTTACACCAAATTGTAAAAATGCCTCGACGATTTTTTGTACACCTATTGAATAAATACATTGAGACCAAAATCTAAAGGACAAAAAAGGCCTCTTTGAAATATAACTGGTGCGTGAGTAGACTCGGGACCGTTGCCATTTTATTACTAGCTAGTTTGCTAGGGACATCAGCCATGGCTGCTGACATCACTCAGTTGGGTTGGCCTGCTTCGCTATCTGATGTTTACCACCGGCTCGACTCTAAGCCTAAAAACTATATTATTTTGGTTTCTCGAGTCCCTTCTATTCCAGTGGATTTTCGTACAGAAAATGGAATGAGAAATTCAATCAATTCATTTAGCTTTCAAAATAGTTTTCACCCCGGTCATGAAATGATAGGCTGGAAATGTTCGATCGCTGGAACTAGATTTGAATCTATGCTGGGTTATTCTGGTGAATCCGATGACCAGCACCTACGACTTTTAAATGACGGCTGGGGCTTGTCGGCCTTGCTTGCTACATTCAAAGATGGTTTTGTTCAAACTCCGGATATTATAGAGTCACGTTTTAAATTTTTTACTGAAGAAAATGCCAAATCCCTTGCTGAAGGTAATGGCAAAAAAATATCTTTAATATCCACAGTCATTGAAATTACGGAAGAGGACTGCTCGAACTTGATTAATGAAGTTTACGAATATGTAAACCACCCAAAAAATCCTGTTGAAAACTTCAGCATGATATTGTCCCCTGCCAATTATGAAGGGGCCGGTTGCGGCAGTTTTGTAACTCATTTTTTAGAACAAATAAGTACTTTTAAAACCTTGATTCCTTTATTTAGACGGCAATTCAATTTGCCAAATTATCTATTTGGAACGGGCCCATTTCTGCCCGACGATGTCGTGATTCCAGAAAAAATCGCGCGCATCGCTTTGAAAAAACCAGTTTCAAAATTGAAACTAATTTCCTCTGCCTGGAGTTCGTCGGTTTCACCTAATGTTTCCGTTGAAATCACTGATCCAGAATTGATTGTGTTTTGGCAGAAACTTTTTTTCGAAGCCTATTTTGATCAGAATCAACTAAAGAAGGATAAAAAATCATTTGTTAAAGCAATGACCCGCGGCATCTGGGTGCGCGAAGAAGATAATTTATACAGCGATGGCCAAAGACAGAGTCACTTTGTCACCATTGATAAAAATTATGATCAAAAAACTAGCGAAATCGTGGCCCAACATTCGCATATGTTGGAAAGCGCAGAATTAACTTATTTTACATTTTCAAATTTTCCGGGAATTATTCTGGAGAAAAATTAAAACCTTTTGGGAGGATATATGAAACAAACTTTGAAAACCATTTCGATCATTGCTGTTATGATTGGTTCGTTATCAGTACATGCCTTTGATAACAAAACTGATGCAGGCACTGTTATTGGCGCTGTGGTTGGCGGCGTAGTGGGCAGTCAATTTGGCGGCGGCACTGGCAATGTGTTAGCAACTGGTCTAGGCATTATCGTGGGCGCAGCCGTTGGTAATTCAATCGGGTCGACATTAGACAAAGCCGATCAAATGGCTATTCGTGATGCTCAGCAAAATGCATTGCGCGCGCCTGTGGGAACACCAGTTAGCTGGAGAGGTTCTGAATACGGTTCACGTTCTGGTGCAGAAGGTCGATTTGAAACAACTCGACATGGTCACCATCGTCAATACGTAAACGAAGAGTGCCGAAGCTACCGCAGCGAAATTCGCTCTCGTGGTCGCGTTGAGGTTCGAACAGGAACTACTTGTGAACGATCAAACGGCACATGGTACGAAGTTAGCAATAGCGAAGTCTATTTTTATTAAAGCGAAGTCTATTTTTACTAAGTTTTTTAGCTCGATTTAAAGACTGGTTAGCCAAAAGCTAACTAGTTTTTTTTTTGGAGGCTTCAAGCGCTGTCTCCATAATGACATGGACTCGTTCCATTAATTCTTTTTTTGAATTGGCATCCAGATTTTGAGTTTCTATTGGCTCTAAAATTTCTAATGTAATTTCATCGGTCCAGCGATTCCAATTTGGAATAAAATTGTCTTTTGACATTACTCTGCTTGCATTTCTTATTATCACAGGGACCAAAGGCGCTGAACATTGCATGGCCAATACAAAGGGACCCGATTTAAACGGACCTAATTTTTCAGTGTCCTGACGGGTACCTTCTGGCGCCAGTGCGAACCGATCTCCTTTTAGGATTCGTTCTCGGGCTTCGGCATACACTCGAAATACAGATTCTCGGCGTTCACGATCGATGGGCAAAACTCCCACTCGCTTCAAAGCCCAACCAAAAATAGGAATGCTAAACAATTCGATTTTTGAACCAAAGCGAAATGAAGGCAAATAACCCGACATCGCCCAAATATCAAAGTAGCTAGTATGGTTAAAAACGTATATACATCCAGTTTTTTTAGGAACTAGTTCTTCATTAAAAACTTTAACCCGAACACCAAACATTCGACAGGTCCCGCCAGCCCAAAGTTTAATGATCCAATTATCCACTTTGCGATTATTAAATACCAAATTAAAAACAGCACAGAAAAACGACAAAGTTACCAAATAAATCGGATAAAATAAAACTAGAACAATAGAGCGAAGTCGAATAAACAAAATCATTACGACCTCGAAAACAGACGATTTTTTGCAGATTCCTTCTGTCTTTCTTTGTAGGAATCATGACTTGAAGGACCGCTTGTTACATGTTTATAAGAGGCTTCGTCCATAATTTGTACTTCGTAAGGGTAAAAAAAGTTAAACATAGTTTTGCCGTCTTTTTCCACTTGAATCAGTTTGCGAGTAATGAATTTGATAAACTTAAACTCATCATGCGTCTGCTGATTGTATTTACGAATTAATTCATATTCCTGTTTGCTTCCTTCAATATGCTTTGCAAAAAACAAACTAAAATCTTCGATCCCGGCATTATTGTATTTATACTGCTCCAACGCTTCCCGAAATAAATTAACAGGACATAGGTTATTGGACGATTGATCGGGCATAATGTGGGGAAATGAAATCACACAATTGTCTAATAAAAATCGAAGCACCGAAAAAACATCATAGACATTTTTTACTACGAATCGAACACCCAGTTTATCAAACACTTTCATCGCCAGGGCGTCCGGTCTAGCTAAAAGTTTTATTACGGTGCTGGAAGACGTCTTAAACGGTTTATACTGAAAATCTATAAGTTCAACAGTGGGTTGCGCGCTGGCTTCGGTTTTTAGAAACTTCTTGTTTGATTCACCATTGTGATAAATTGATTTCTGAAAATCAGATAAAACTTGGCTTTGTATTTCTTCTGAAAAACTGCTGAATAAATCATTTTCGGAATGAACAAAGACGTGCATACATTTTAATATAGCACACGACCAACGCTGATAATCGGGGCTGGCTGCATTTTTTGGTGAAGAAAAATACAATAATTTTCGTATATCAACAAGTTTTTTTCGATCTACAAGTAATTCGGGAATTTCGTAAACAGGATAGCCCAATTTTTCGGTGAGCAACACGATGCTGCGTCTATGATAGTACCAGAGCTTTTTTTGATCTTCTTCTTTATGTATATCAAAACCATAACTAAGCAGGAATAAATTAGCTTTATCTTCGTCGTCGATTTCTAGGCCAGGAATATCCAGAACTGACTTTCCGCCAGCCACTGTATCCAGCATGGGCCAATTAAAGGTATAATTTAGATCCATGCGCGTACAATAGTCTTTCTAAAGTAAAAGTCCACAAGAATTAAAGTTGAACTTACCTAGATTACCTGATTTTGCAGTTTCATTGTTATAGTGCTTCGTGTTTACAAAACTAACGGTCCCGGTTGTGTTTGTAGCGTTGTAGGTACCTGTAACCGTGATTCTGCCATAAGGATCAGCAAAAACTAATGTGTACTGGGTAGCTGAAATGGTTGCTGATTCTGCGCTTGTAAAATTGATCGTGATCGGGCTTAAGGTTTCTGTTGATTCCGCATTTACTTTATTAGCAAAACCATCCATTACTTTTATATCTAAAGTTGTTTGCTCTTTTACAATCTGATTATTTACTAGTTTAATTTTCAAATTCATGTTCACGCCTTCAGTCGTTGACGTGCTGGCACCACTTAGACTTCCCAATTGATCATCCGCCATGACCGCCGAGAAAAAATCGGACCAAGAATTTCTAAAAGCATTGCCAACAGCTGCATCGTCAAAGATTCGTGCTGTTGCTGTTGTGACTCCATCTGCACATTTAGTTATTCCTAATGTCGCGGCGGCAGCTGCGTCACCGCGGGGGGCGGCTCCGGCTCGAGTCTGTGTCGAACTGCTTTTCTTTGCACACGAAGACAGTATTAAAAATCCAGTAACGAATGCGACCAAAATTGTTTTAACAAAAACCTTTTTCATAAAATCTCCTCACACTAGTAGGTAAGGCAATGGTTATGCCACCAAAAACAAGCGTTCAGACCGAATTTCTGTTTCACACTGAGACGTATTGAAGAGATTTAAAATTAAGGTCACCCAAGTGTCGCATTTATTGACAGTCGGGGCCCTCTCTAACCTACAACCTAATCTCATTTCGCGTGATCCCACTTTGCCATTTGTAAACCTCGCGGTTGTGATTCGCACAAAGAACGCGCAGATTAGACGCTTCATTGCCGCCGCCAGCCCAAATAGGCTTGATGTGATCTATGGACAACTGCCAGCGCGATTCGCATTTTTGTCCTGTGCTTTTGTTTTCGAATTGACAGCACGGGCTCTGCTGGAAAATTTGTCTTTGGATAGCAACCGGAATTGGCTTTCGAGCGTGCCTATTTTTTATGGTTTGAAATTTTTTAGATAGGCCCGTTCGGAGCGAAGAGCTTATTTGTTGCGTTTTCGTTAGCATTTTACTTTTATCTTTCTGCTGAATTACTCTGTCAGACACATATTCCAGAACCTGATCCCAACTACCATCTGGTAGTGAATGTGAAAGCAGTTCGCGCATTTTTAGCAGTTTTGCCCACTGAGCTTTACTTAAAGTCACTTCTAGCCGAACCGATTCGTCTTTTTGATGCCGGGTCGTAGTGGATTCTTTTAGTTCAAGATTTAAAGTCTGGGCGACAATGACTTCAGATTCAGCAATGGACTTTGCAGCTAGATCGCTTACGAGCTTTTCTTTGATGGCAAAATTTACTTTAGCACCAAATTTAGATTG
>JAYTTH010000533.1:0-11135 GCA_043745515.1 Pseudobdellovibrionaceae bacterium
TTCTTGTGCTGAGTCAGTGTGAACTTGTCGTAGCCAACGATAGCGCATCGGCTCACTTGGCGGCGCTCCTAGGTAAAAAAATTCTTGTTTTCTTTGGACCTACCGTATTGAGTTTTGGATACCGTCCCTGGGGCAATTCTGTTTTTGTTATGGAAAATACTCAGCTACCCTGCCGACCGTGCAGTTCTCATGGTCCTCAGGAATGTCCAATCAAAACACATGAATGTATGAAATCGATAACAGCAGATGCTGCCTTAAAAAAAATAGAATCCATTTTAATTTAGCAAATGTTTATTGCTCACGATTGATGTGAACACCTGGAGGCGACGTTTTCCAGGATTGCATTTGTATCATGTTATTCAAAACATTTACGGACTCTGTAGCTGCATTAGCATTTTCTGGTTTTTGCCACTTCTGCGTCAAATAGAAACGAAAACGGCTGTAATCTTGTTTTCCACGGATCATAATAGTGAAAACTTTATTTCTTTCGTCGTGAGCATCTTGAATTTCATTTGTCACTTGAGGCTGTGTCACCCAAAAATACTGTTCATAGAACGTAAACGGCTTTTTGCTAGGGGCTGCTTTACAGACCATCAAACCTTTTTGGGTGAGGGCTATTTTTTCGTCTTCCTTAATATTGTCTTTAAAAAATTCGCTGTAATCGATATCGCCGTCCCAAAGTTGCATAAACCAAACTTTACTAGATGGCTGAAATAATTTAGCGCTTGGCTTTATTGAAATGCAATCCAAGTAATTGGTGGTTTTGATTTTAAAACGACTTTCGGTTACCGCCAAACTTGAAGATTCACCCAAAGCGATCGAATTGGAATCTGAATTGGAAGTGGAACGACTATAGTCAAAAGTCGAATACAATTCAGCACCGACAGATGAGAATACTCCAGGTAAATGGCCACCTGCTTTAATACCCGCTCCGATCGAATTCGTATAGCTTACATTATAAGAAGTCGATACCGAAAACGATGTACCCAAACTAATAGCTTTTTCAGTGCCCGGTCCAACGTAAGTCGATTCATCGACAGATTTAACAAAGTAAACTCGATCAAAATCAAAGAAGTATTTCATATTAGCAGCAGCAGCGCTGGAGCAAGCTCTGCGTAGCAAAACTTCGCGTATGCCCAATTTGCCATTCCAATATTTTTGAAACCATTGATCGCACAACTGTTCGCCGGTTTTTCTGTCAATCGTTTTATCGTGAGTTTCTAATGTGTTTCTAATCCACGATCCAAAGGGTAGATTTTCAATTTTGGAATCATCAGTGTATTCTAAATTTTGAGATTGTGCATAAAGCTCGGGTCGAATTCTCTTGGTGTCGTCGCTGGCTGCTTTTTGACTTTTTGCTTTAAATTCATCTACTAGTTTAGAAAAATCAAATTTTCCATTTTGATTGATGAAATCTATTTTTAAATGCTGAATGTATTCGGATCCCGAAAATGTTCTTAGTGTTTTATGAGACTCGCCGTCCATAACTAGTTCTTGTGTAAATATAGGCAGCACCAGGCTAGTTTCATTGTTGACTAAGTCTTCAAGCCTATCATTTTCATTTTTAAGCTGAAGTTTAGAATCATCAATAGCTTGGACCTTATCATGTTTAATAGGTAACAACTGAAGAAACATTGTATTCCGAGTTAGGAAAAGGCGATGATCTTTTGTATTGAAAGGGAGTTCCGCATAGATGGTGCCACTTCGAGTGTTTACAACTGGGATATCTTTTTGAAAAATAACATCCATTTTATCTGTGGTTAAAATATTTCGAACTATAAGGACACGCAAAATGTACGCACCATCTAAAAGAGTATCAAGCGGATGGTCGTAGTCTTTTTTAACGTCACTAGGGATTTTCACTTTTGGATGCAAAGTAATACCTAGGGTTTTAATAGCATTAAATTCAAGCAATGAATTAATATTGTTCTTGTATACCATTGTAGCGCGCGTGTTAAAGGTAACATCCTCTAAAACAATCTCTGACCGTTTAGGATTATTGGTATCACAGGACGTTTTCATCACGTCTTGGTTATCGATGGCCTTTTCGTCCTTGCCTCCGAAATAATCGTCCCAAGGGTTTATGTAGTAGTATTTTTTTATTTTTAAATTGAAATCAGGATTTTCTATCATTACAAACCCGCGTTTATAGTGGCGGCATTCGTAAATATCAAATTCGATTGTGTCAGTCCAATAAATACAACCCGTATTGATGCTGGTAATGTCCGGTTTTTCTTCGCCTATTTTTGATTCATCTTGGCTGAATCCATGGACTTTGAATTTTTGAAATGCTAGTGGATTTCGAGTTAAGTTATTAGTAAAACAAATATGAGCCGGATATGAAATTTTTCGTTTATGATCTAAAAGTTGACGACCTCCCACCGGAGAATCAAATTCAATATTAGTCCATGAAATTGTAGAGCCAGCTTTAGAAGTAGAATTTCCATTGCCTACCGATTTATCGTCAGTAGTGCTCGAAGCCTGACCAAGAGTCGCTTGGCTTGCGAAGTCCTTGTTCAGTGGAAGCTGGGCTTCTAGTTCTTTAATGAAATCTGGGCTGGGAAGGATTTTTAGAAAGTTATTGACCCGAAAGCTCATAAAGTCACCGATTGGAAAAATACCAACAAACGGTTTTAAGTTTGTCACATTTTTGCTAGGCTGCAAATAGAGTCGAACAAAAAGACTACCCTTGCTGGGTGGACCACCTTTAAATTTAAAAACTCGTGAAAATGAGAGAATGCTCTTTTCCATTTTCGCCTCTTTCACATTTTCGCTCGACAATATTTCATAAGCATTTTTTTCAGAATCACCGCCGATAAAATATCGTTGAATGACTTCAATTCGTGCTGCAAAAGACCCATATTTAAGATTGTACTGGGTAGTCTCGCCGCTTGTTTTCTTTGTCTTAATATAAGGAGACACATTGAATTCATATTTTAACTGAAAATTTGTATTGTTATTATTAGTGTCGCCCATGCGCTCGTCATTAACAAACATCCGGCCATCTTCAACCCATAAATCATAGCCCTGTTTTTGTGATTTTCCGGAAAGCTTTTCGGCTGCGGCTTCAACATCTACTAAAGGCTCGACTTTGTTTTTTGAAAGGTCTATGGCGTTGTGGTAATTGTCTGTATCCCAAGGGTTTATTGCAAATGAAACCTTAAAGGATCCAGTATGAATCCCCGTAGACTTGATTTTCCTGTCATATTTAATAAATACGGGGTCCGTTAGATATTCTAATGCTATATTTTCATTCCAGCTTAGGCAGCCAGTGGAATCAGTTTTTACCTCTTGCTTCAGTTCTTCTATTAGAAACGGGTGGTTCAATATAGGTTTGCTGTGCTTTAAATCACGAAGGCAGACCTTCATTAAATAGACTCGCTGTTTTGGTAACGAGATGTCTTCTTGAAACGTTTCATTTAGAAAGCTTCCAGAAACGTCGTCAGCAAAAAATGATCCTTGTGAATCGCTGCCATCGGTTCGTTTTTGTGTGTCAGGCAAATTACAGGCAGACAAGATTACAACGCTTGCTATTGATAAAAATAATGAGGTGACTTTAAATAGAGACATTAAAAACCTCAAAACGAAGGAAGTACAATTTGTCATCCGATTGGGCTGGATTTTCAACTATAAGTCGACCATCATTGTAGTAAAAAGAAATTCGATATTTTTGTTTTGTATTTTTCCAAGAAGCCACGATTTCATAGCCAGCATGATTAGTTACAAAATAATCAGTGTTGCCATAAGCACCAATGGTCGCATCCGATTCGATGCGATAGGAATAGCCGGATAATTCAATGTCTCTATTAGGAAGTACAGTCAATCCAGCCCCGCCGCCATAACGATAGGCTTGGTTCACGCCAGCCGGAGCGCCCTGATTTTCTATAAATGAACCAGCCCCCAATAGATAAGCCGCTTTGTAGACACGCCGTTTGAATGCAATGTCTGAATCAACACCATGGTATTCGTATTTAAACGCGCGCTCAGTGTCTGAAATTCTAGCATCTGCAGACGTATTTCCATTAATTACGCTTGCAGATGATACACTTAATGGAATCCCAGAAAACTTAAAATAACTAGCTTTTGCTTGTACATAGTTTTTATCGTTTACATTCCAGTTTGATGAAATTCCAACCATGTTTAACATCGGAGTCGCTTCTTTTTCATTTTGATTGGACAAATACGATTGAGTATTCGGAATGGCGTTTTGGCCAAGCAAACTAAACGTCCAAGCACCGCTCGCTAGGCTTTGTTTAAGTTGGCCAGCAACAAAAGCCATTCGATCATCTACTAAAAGTGGCGAAAAGATTTCAAATTGATCAAAAATCCCCATACTTAAGTAGCTTTCTTTCATCCACTGATAGTAGCCAGCTGCATGTTGAACGCTGATGCGATTTTCCAAGGATTCAGCGCCTTCGACACTCTGAACGTGACCCGAGTGCAATCGAACAATCGGATTCAATCTAAGGTAAACAGAGGGATTCACGTAGTATTTTAAAAAATAGTTTAATTTAAAAAGTAAAATATCAGCTTTCGAATAGACACTTTCATAGCCAGTGGCGCGCAAAGATAAAATTAAATTGGATTCATTGGCTGGTTTTTCAAGAATTGAAGAATCCGTAGATGTCACTGACTCGGAATGCGACAAAGCGTCCTTACGAGTTTTGCTTTTACTTTCAAAACCCCAACTCGATGAGACCAACAACAATATAGAGAAGATGAACACTAAGACTCTCATGCTGTCTAAAGATGCAAAGGTAAGACCTTTTAATGAATTTATAGAGGTTTACAAGACTTCTTAACAGCTGAAAAAATCAAGAGTGACAATTTTGGTGGGCAATTTAAAAAACGTAGACAGCCTGAGTGTTTGCACTATGTATTTGCGCTATGTCTCATATTGGGAATTTGAATATAAGAAATTCTTTTGGCTGGCCTAAGTGGGCCTAATGGATGCCTTCTATTTGCGTATCTGTTGCCACAAAAATAGTTCCGTTCATTTCCCATCCTATTTTTTATTTAAATAAAATGTCAACGCTCTTGATCGAGTTTGCGCGCTTGAAATTTAAAGATACAATTTAATTAGTTCATACGTTCTAAAAGTAGCTCCTTGGTGGGCTAAAATTAGAGCGGCTAGCTCGTCTTCCATTTTCAATTTCTCAGTCGAAGTCGTCTTCGCTAGTTTTTGCAAAAGAGCGACTAGATCTTCTGAGTTTTCAACTTTGCTGACCCAAGTAAGAGGCGCGTTTTCTGCCAAAATCTGAGAAAACTCTAGTGCTTCTCTGTTGTTTAGGTAGTAGGGGCCAACACAGACTGGCTTAAAATAACTTAAGGGTTCCATTACTGAATGAACTTTTGATTTGAAAGAGCCGCCTACGAACGTTAAATTTGCCCAAGAATAGAGGTGGAACAAATAGCCATAGACATCAACAAGGATTATGTCCCAATCACTTCCTGTTTCAAAGTCGTTTTGAATTTTCGAAAACCGTTTGGTCTTTAAACCGTGTTCTAAAAAGTAGGTTTCGAGTTTTTGTAAGCCAACTTCGTCAATTTCATGAGGGGCTACTACGAATCGCCACAAGTCGTGAGTCTTTAGAATGGCAGGTAATAATACCGCTTCATCTTCCGGCCAGGTTGAGCCGGCTACAAAGACATTTTTATCAAAACTCCGATTGGGTAACTTTTTTGTCATAGTTGTTTTTTTATGAAAGACTTGATCAAATCGAGTGTCTCCTAAACTCAGAATGGGCGTCCTAACATGGATCGAACTTAAATTGTCCCGATCCTCGTCTGATACAGTGTAGATTTGCGACAAAAGATTCAGCGACCATCGCGTGAGGGAATTCTCAAGTCTGTATCTGTCTGCGCTTTTTTTTGAAAAGGTGGCGGAAAAAAGAATAGCAGGAATTTTCAATTTTTCGAGCTGCCAACTAAATTCAGGCCAAACATCGGTACGCGCAAACAAAAATAATTTAAAGTGAAATCGGTTTAAAAAACTTTCGACTCGCCAAAAAAGATCCAAAGGTGCGGGGCCAACGGCATCGACTTCTGGCCGAGCTATAACCGAATTCAATACTGAGGCTGACGACAGGGTCACCACGATATTATAGTCAGGATGCAGTTCTTTGATTTTTCTAATTAAGGGAAATGCATATTCAATTTCGCCGCTAGCAGCATGAAAGCCTATGGATTTCCTATTTTTATCAAACGTTGATTTAAAATCAAAATCGGTGTTGAGTCGAAATTGAAGGCTAATAAAAAATTTATTTTTTAATTTAAAAATGGACAAGGCGCGAGCTAACAAAAAGACCGCAGGTAGAAGACAATATCTGTAAAGTTTGAAAGCTATCCAATCCATTTCGCTATTTCATTTGCAATGGTCTGAGGTTTAATGTCAACAAGGCACTGATGATAATTCGTGTTTACGCAAGGGCCTTGGCCATGTTTGCTGCAAGGCCTGCACGATAACGAGAGCTCCATTTTCTGTGTCGATGGCCTGCTTGGAAATCCAAATGGAGCCGGCCCCAGCAATGCAATGCATGGATGACCCAATTGTTCCGCAATATGCATAAGACCAGTATCGTTGCTGACAAGCCCTTTAGAGTTTTTTATTATGGCAGCATTCATTTTATAGTCTAATTTTCCTGCTAAATTCAAACAGCGATCAGGAGCCGCTTCAGCAATTTCATTTAGAAAGGAATCGTCAGGTCCGCCAAGAATAACAAAATGCTGCTCGGGCAAAATTTGAATAAGTGCCTTCCAATGGTCGATGGGCCATCGTTTCAGAAAATAGGCAGCCGACGGGGCCAGCGCAATAAACGGATGTTTTAAACTTCGCATTTTGTCTAGAGCTGAGTTTGCAGAAAGTGGAGTAAAAAATATTTGCGGAGTTGGCGGCAACTCATCAGAAATTCCCCAATGCGCTAACGGTTGAATTAAATCGCGTTGCCCAGAAAATGGCATTTGAAAATGATTGATTCGGAAGGTGAATAATAAAAACCGGCGCCAGCGATAAATCGGCCTTTTAATTTTTTTATTGAATTTAAATAGAGTGGTTACGGTATAAATTACAAAAGATCGCAGATTGTTATGGGCATCATAGACATGGGTGTAATTTTGTTTTCGAAGGTTCCAGGCTAAATTCAAAAGTGATAAAAATCCTCTTTTGCGTTCAAAAAGCCAGATCTGGTCTATATGTGGATGATCTTCAAGAAGAGATTTGTAGTCATTTCGAGTGACCCAATGTACCTCACTGTGTTCAAAAACCTGCTTAAGTTTGGTCGGTACGCTTAGAGTTTGGGTGACGTCCCCAAAGCTTGAAAAGCGAATTAACAAAACTTTAGTTTTTGATTGCATGTTATCTACTTTACTCACATATTCGAAAATGTATATGAATTATTTATTATGGGTTTCGTTTTTGAGTTTGTTTATCTATGGCTTTGGAGACAATTTAAGAGGCCCCCTATTTCCAGAAATAATTCAAACCTATCAGTTATCTGACTCTAGTGCGTCCTGGTATTTTGCATTGGCATCGCTGATGTCTTTTGTGGGCAGTTTTTGGGTGCGCAAAGTAAAGTCTGTTTCAAGCCTGCTTTATTTAATTTATGCCGGTGTCCTTTGTGTATTCTTGGGATTCACCATTCAGCATTTTGCCTCAAATTATAGCGTTGTTTTGGTTGGCGTGGCCTTTTTTGGGCTTAGCATTGGATTGTTAGGGATGGCTCAAAATAATTTAGTCATTCTTGGAACATCAAAAAAAAATCGTTCAAGGATGCTTTCTTTTTTGCACAGTATGTATGGAATGGCTTCACTGTTGGCGCCGCTCTATGTGGCTTGGCTTGCTGATTTTCGCTGGCAGCAAATTATTTTTTACTTTGCTTGGTCGGCACTATTATTTTCTTGTGGTGGTTTGTTTATGCATTTTAAAAATAAGACCACCATTGATCACTATGTGCAGTTTCAAGAGTCAGTAAAAAGTGGATTGTCGAAATATTCGGATCTAAAGATTTCAGTGGCTATTTCATTTTATGTTCTGGCTGAAATTATGGTCGGCACTCGTTTGGCTTTATTTATGAGGCGGTATTTTTCATTTGATTTGAAAAGTTCAAGCGTCTATGTGACTTTGTTTTTTGCCTCTCTTTTGCTAGGCCGACTTGTTGCTTCGTATTCCACTTTTTCAATATCAACTAAAAACTGGCTCTTAGGCTCTTTGGCGGGCTCATTGATTTTAATCCTTGTGGGTATTTTTGTTCACCCTTTTGGATTTGTGCTGAGTGGCCTGACGATGGGGCCTTTTTATCCATTGAGCATGGCTTATATTTCTGACCTGTTTCCATTGAAATCGACTACTATTGTTTCTTGGACTTTAGCTGTTCAATCCATTTTTATTGTGCTAATGCATTGGGGAATTGGCAAATTGACGGATCTGGTCGATCTAAAAATGGCACTTTTAGTTGGTCCAGTATTTTTGCTGGTTAGTATTTCAATATTGGTTTTTATCAAAGAGGAAAATCATGCCTAAATTTTTTGTAGTTGCTAACCCTGGATTTGAGGCTGAATTAGATTCCGAGATAAAACAATTCCACGCCATTTATGGATTCGATGAGGGTTTTAAAATTCTTTCGACTCAAAAAGGGGGCATTGAATTTCAATCCGAATTTAACGAGTCGGTTTATTTTAATCAGTATTCACGTTTGGCGACTCGAATGCTAGTTCGCTGGGATGAATTTCATTGTGTTTTTTTTAGTGATTTAGAAAAAAAGCTAAAACAAAAAGCTTTAGTTAAATGGTTTAAAAATAAATCACGAGTATTTGTAAAAGTAAATTCGAAAAAATCAAAATTGGGACAAGAAAAAAAGATCTTTGAAGTTTTCAAACGAGTTTATACCGATTTTGAACTCATTCCAAAGGCCAGCGAAGCTGAAGAAATCGATTTCATGCTGTACGTAGATTTTTTTGAAGATCGCTGCACTTTGAGTATCGATACCTCTGGACCTGCATTATATAAACGATCAATGGATAAAAAAGTATCATTTGGATCTATGCGCGAAACTATTGCCCATTGGATGTATGCTAAAATATTGGCTGTGGATTCACCGTGGAAGGAGCCCACAATACTAGTGGATCCCTATGCCGGGTCGGGAACTTTGCTTTTAGAAAGTCAGAATGCAGGTTTAAATAAAAAACGCGACTACTCATTTCAGAAAATGAAAATGTTTACCGATTTAAAGCCCTTGCCGGTAAATACCGTCAAGGCCACTATTCCGCCATTTTCTGAACTGATAGCTATTGAAAGCGATTTAGAAATATTTGAAATACTGAAAAGTAATACGCTTGGTTTGTCACAGCAGGTTTCGTTAACTCTAGAAAATATAAATAACGAAAAATTTAAAAACAAATTGTCCAAAAGAGTTTGGGTAGTATCTAATCTTCCGTACGGAAAACAGGTGAAGGCAGAACCAGTTAAGACTATGGTGAACACAATGAAGTCCGTATTTAAGCCGCAAATGATGGCGCTGTTTCATCCAGAGGCTATAAACGACAAAGAAGCGCTCTCAGCGCTTTATTTTCCGATTACCAACGGCGGTCTAAAAGTTCACCTATCAGTTCTTACTTACAATCGCCCGTAGTTGATTTCACATGTTTTTCTTTTAAATTTGGTATATCTCGTGTGTAGGTAATCATGCCGCCACTCTTGGCACTTGTAAAGTCATCGAATATTTTACAAGTGATTGTTTCTTCATAGGTAGCGTCTTTTTCAGAAATGCTTGCCTCTTTTTTTCCGACACAAATATTAGCGTCACCCATTGTGAATTGTTTTTTTGTTCCTAAAGTGTAGCCTTTGCAACCAGAGGCTTTTACGCTGACGCAATCAACCGAGCCCGCTATATATTTAAGATCTTTTTCTTTAACATCAATAACCGAAAAACAATCTACATTTAGGTCTTGCTTGGTAGCTTCTTTTTTCGACTGATAGTAAATTGCAGTCGGTGATACCGTTTTGCCGGGTCTCCCCGTTTCATAAACTTGGACTGCATCTAGCTGAACTTCTTGTTGGTCAGAATTGATTTTTATTTGAAACCCATTTTGCAGTACAGACTTTTCAACCGCATCCGATGGTTTTATTGTGATGGTCAATTTTGAATCTTCTTTGATTTCAAGATCTTTATTGTCTTTGTCTTTCAAGATCGCTTTCCCAGAATCTTTAAGCATCATAATTTTTGTTGTCTCTGCAAAAAGACTTGTACAGGCAACACTAGCGACAAGTAGGAATTTCCAATTAATCATAAAGACCTCTCAATTATTTAGTTCATTAGCTAGATCCATTTCAAAATGAGGACCAATATTTCTTAACAGCTATAAGGGTTTAGGATGGCACTAGGCCAGGGGGGGTGTTAAATTGTTAGACAGGTGTAGCCAGCCGACTTTTGGTGGCGGCCCTACTTACGTCCAGAAAGACCTGCAAGCATTGAGTTTCAAGGGGCCTAAAAATGCGAATCTCCGAAAGTGAAAATCAGAATAGAAATCACTTATGGATCATATAGAATCAAATGTGACGGTCTCGGAGTTTTTTATTTGCTATCTAGACTGGATTTTTCTTTAATTGTGGTGAGCCTTTTGTCCGGATGACGAAAGATAAAATTGCAAATCCAAGGATGGGATTTATGAAAACAGTTTGTGTGTTACTCTCTATAATAGTATCTCAAGTCGCCTTTGCAGATCGCTTTTTGGTGACTTTCAAAAATCACCAAATTCACCAAGAACTGGTTGCTCAAGGTCGCGGGGCAACAAACACAATGCAATTGCAAAGCTTTCTGAATTCTAAAGGATACACACTGGCAGCCGAAAATATTCAAACTCATTTAGAGGCTGTGAATTCTGTAGTTGTAAAAAATCTTTCAGCGATCGAAGCGGAAGCTTTAAAAGCGAATCGCGATGTTCTTTATGTTGAAAAAGAATTTAAGCATCCTTTGTCCTTTCCATTGAAAGCTTTCAAGAAACAACTCGCAGGCGATGTTCCGTATAGATTTTACGAACAAGAAACCCCATGGGGAATTAAAGCGCTGCATTCACAACTGACCTGGAATGCGACCTCTGGCGGATACGGAGCCCGCGTGCTTATTTTAGATACTGGGATT
>JAYTTH010000534.1:0-2990 GCA_043745515.1 Pseudobdellovibrionaceae bacterium
CAGCCGAGGCCAAGGGGCTGCGACTGAAAGAGATATTTGGTGCTAATTTCTATATTGAGCTCAGTAGAACCATTCATCAGCAGGGATCCGTTGTTGATAGTTTTTTAATTGGGCTGAGTAGAAAACTTAATATTCCTGTAGTAGCGGCCAACGATGTCTATTATTTGAATCAAGAAGATCAGGTAGCTCAAGAAGTTTTGATTTGCATTGGCACCAATAGAACGCTTCAAGACGAATCACGTTATCGTTTAGGATCAAACGAGTTTTATTTTAAAGCGCCTCACACGATGCAAGAGTTGTTCGAAGATATCCCTGAAGCGATCACCAATACCGTGGTTATTGCTGAAAGCATCAACATTAAATTCAATTTAAAAGACAGCAACGGTAAACAAGTTTATCATTTGCCAACGTTTCCAACAGAAGCAGGACGAAGCTTAAAAGAAGAAATTGCCGTTCGATCATTAGAGGGTTTGAATAATCGTTTTTATGAAGCCATAGGCCGGGGCGAGCCCGTTCCTCAGATGAAAGAACCCGAATACGTTGATCGACTTAATTTTGAATTGGCCGTGATCGACAAAATGGGATTCAACGGTTATTTTTTAATCGTTCAAGATTTCATTAATTGGGCAAAAAATAATAAAATTCCCGTAGGGCCGGGCCGGGGATCAGGTGCTGGATCTCTTGTGGCCTATTCATTAAATATTACGGATTTAGATCCTATACCTAATTTTCTGCTATTTGAGCGATTTCTAAATCCTGAACGAATTAGCATGCCGGATTTCGATATCGATTTTTGTCAAGATCGTCGCGGTGAAGTAATCAATTATGTGACGCAAAAGTACGGGGTTCAATCGGTTTCACAAATTATCACCTATGGAAAACTGCAAGCACGAGCCGCGATAAAAGACGTCGGACGGGTCTTAGGTATGACCTTTGCCGAAGTGGACATTGTCACCAAACTGATTCCGGACAAGCTCGGGGTTTCGTTGAAAGAAGCGCTCGAGCTTGAGCCTCGATTGCGTGAAATGATGGAGATGAATCCCACGATTGCCACCTTGCTGGATTTAGCTCAGCGAGTGGAAGGTCTGGTTCGGCATGCCGGTATTCATGCGGCCGGAGTAATCATAGCCGATGGTGAATTAATTAAGCATGCACCGCTTTACAAGGGCGCAGATGGTGAAAACGTCGTTCAGTACGACATGAAGCATGCTGAAAAAATTGGACTCATTAAATTCGACTTTTTGGGATTGAAGACCCTGACTCACATAAATTATGCACTAGAAATGATTAAGAAAAACCGTTCGGTTGATATAAAATCAAATCAAATACCAATCGCTGATCCTAAAATTTATGAATTGCTTTCACGAGGTGACACCGCTGGAATTTTTCAATTTGAAGGTGAAGGCATCACCGATGCCACCCGGCGAATTCGGCCGTCGAGTTTTGCCGATATTACGGCGATTACATCTCTGTATCGTCCTGGCCCGATGGCGAATATTCCTGAATACACAAAACGGAAACACAAAGAATCTCCGATTGAATATTTGTTAGAAGAAACAAAAAAAGTTTTAGAAGAGACCTACGGTATAATGGTCTATCAAGAACAAGTTATGGGTATTGCCTCGCTGATTGCCGGGTATTCTTTGGGTGAAGCAGATATGCTTCGTCGCGCGATGGGTAAAAAGATTAAAGAGGAAATGGATCAACATCGCCAGCGATTTTTACGTGGAGCCAAGGAAAAAGGCCATGATGTAAAGAAATCGGAAGAGCTTTTTGAGTTAATGTATAAATTTGCCGACTACGGATTTAATAAATCGCATGCAGCCGCTTATTCTGTGATCACAGCACAGACCGCTTGGATTAAGCATCATTATACCGGCGAATTTTTTGCTGCGCTACTATCAACCGAGATAAACGATACGGATAAAATCGTAAAGTACGTTAAAGATTGTCAGAAGCATGGAATTAAAGTTCTACCTCCTCATATTAACGTGTCCGAGTACCTATTTAATGTCAGTGAGGAAGGCGTTTTTTTTGGTTTGGGTGCTATCAAAGGGGTCGGTTCTACGGCAGTTGATTCAATTCTTGAGGCTCGTCAGTTAAAAGACGATAAAAAATTTAAAAACCTGGAAGATTTTTTTGAAAGTATAGACCTTCGCAAAGTAAATAAAAAAGTAATTGAAAGTCTAATAAAGGCTGGGGCAATGGATGGCTTTGGGCACCATCGAGGCCAATTGTTGTCCGGATATTCTGCCTTTCTAGATCAAGCTTTAACGACTCAAAAAAATCGAGAATTGGGGCAGTCGTCGTTTTTTGATTTGGATGAAGCAGCTGATAAATCTATACCGCTGCCTAAAACAGAAGAGTGGGGGCGCACGGCCACTTTGGTCTTTGAAAAAGAAGTTTTAGGTTTTTACCTAAGTGATCACCCTTTAAAAGGTTTTGAAAAACTAGCCGAGGTTTGGACCAATGGAAATTTGGGAACTATTGCTGAAGAAATTCGGCTTAAAAAACTAAAAGCGGTCGAATCAGGCACGGACACCCAGTATGGCGATAAACGTCGTGAACCAAAACGACGAGTGATCCTTTCGGGAATCATTGCTGAGTACAAAGAAATGATTACCAAAAAAGGGACCCGTATGGCTTTTGGTAAATTGGAAGACCTCTATGGAACCTGCGAGCTGGTCATCTTCCCTGATGTTTTTGCTAAACACGAAAACGATGTTAAGTCTGAAAAACCATTGCTTGTCGGTGGGAATTTAGAAGAAAATGAAGGAGCCATAAAAATCATAGTCGACAATATGGTACCGCTTGAAGACATAATTAAAAAATCAAAGCGCATTGTTCTAAATCTCGAATCATTTAATGAAGATGAACTTCAAACTTTAAGTGAGCTTTTGACGGATCACAGAGGTTCTACGCCACTGAGCTTGAAATTGAAACTAAGTGATTATGATCGCGAGATCGAATTAGACCATCCAGATATTTCA
>JAYTTH010000535.1:0-11099 GCA_043745515.1 Pseudobdellovibrionaceae bacterium
TAGCGGCGGTGGAAGTTCAAGCCATACTCCAAATTATGGAGGCAGCTCTGGCGGTTCATATAAATACAATGAGCCAACCTACACTCCATCTAAACCTTCCTATTCGGCACCAAGAAATGACTATAGCTCTTCTAAGTCGTCTCGATATGACTATGGCAGTTCTAGCAAACCAAATTACACCCCAAGCAAGCCAAGCTATTCGACTCCAAACTATGGTGGCAGCAATTCAGGGTCATATAAGTACAATGAGCCGACATACAGCTCAAAGCCCAAGAAAGACTACGGAAGCAGCACGCCTAGCTACACTCCCAGCAAGCCTTCTTACACGACCCCCAACTATGGCGGCAATCATTCTGGATCGTATAAGCCTACAACACCTAGTTACACTACACCAAGCAAGCCGTCTTATACGACGCCAAACTATGGCGGCAACAATTCTGGTTCGTATAAATACAACGAGCCTACCTATTCAAAGCCAAAATACAATACTGGCAATACAAACGGTAACTACAATAACGGCGGATACAACAACAACAATAATAACAATAATGGGAACTACAACAGACCCGGTACAAATAAAAATGGTACTGTATTGTTAAAGGATTTGAGACCCGGTGAAGGCCGCACTCGAGTTGACGGTACGACTGATCGTGTTCATAAAGATGGACGAGGTTACACTCATACGTTTGTTGATAATAACGGAAGCGTTCGAAAAGAATCTATTCGCTTTGACAACAAAACCGGCCGTGAAGTTAAGATCAGCGATACTGAACGACGCCAAAATGGTGATGTAATCACAAAATATAAAAGTGGCGTTTCAGAAGTTAGAACTCGTGACGGTTTACGATACGAGCAAGATCGATATGGTAAAAAAGTTTATCAAGAGAGTCATTCCACTTGGAATAACCACAATGTAATTTACCGTCAGTACAACAATAACTATACAACTGTATACGTTCAGAATAACTACTACGGATCTCCATCTTATTTCTATCGTCCAACGTACTTTGACTACGATTACTACAACTACTCTTTGTCTTCATGGAGACAACCTGTGTATTACAGCTGGCAATGGAGTTACAATCCTTGGTACTCAGAATACTATAGACCATACCCTACGTATTACTCTCCGGCTTATTGGCTAACTGACTATTTGTTAATGTCATTAATCCAGTCTAACTATGAGCGAATGGCCGCAGATTCTGAAATCAGAGCGCAACAAGAAGGCTACAACCAAGTACGTCTTAGCGAACAAATCAAAGAGGAAATTCGTGGTCAAGTTGAGCAGTCTTTGCGTCAGCAACAGCAAGCTGTAAAAACACAGTCAACTATGGATCCTACGCAATTATTGAAACAAGGTCGCTTGATGGTAGTTCACTCTCAATTAAGTGTTGAAGATCAATCAGGGGGACAATGTCAATTAGATGAAGGCGATGTTATCAGATTGTTAACTCAGCCATCGTCTCAAGAGCCTGTTGTTCAATTGTCAGTGGTATCTGCTAAAGGTACTAGTTGCCCAATCGGAACTACGTTAAGCCTTTCTTCTACAAACTTAGTTGAAATGGAAAGTGAATTTCAATCTAGAATTCAACAAGGCATGACAGAAATGAAATCCGGAAAAGTTGGATCTAACCAATAGTTTTCAGATTTAAATATTAAGATTTTCTGAACCCTTCGAATAAAATCGAGGGGTTTTTTTTGAAATTCTTAGTATTGCTCGATTCAATTAAACTGACCCGCTCATCTCGGCGAGTTGACATTGAGGATAAAATTTTGACGAAATTAACAGTTTCGGTATTCGCACTTTTCACAACTTTTCCATTTGTTTTAGGAGGCTGCGTGTTCTTTTCACAAACTTTTGGTAAAGAGGAAACAATCGATCAGATTGAATTCAGCGTTGGTGAAAGTGAAGGTGTACCTCAAGTTAAAGCGTTGGCTTATTTTGTGGGAAATAAAGAAAGAAAGAAACTTTCCTCTGGCGATACTGTTATGGTAAATGACAAACCTATGGCCGGACAAAGCTACAATAACGGTATCGCCACTGGTTATAAATACGTACTTGAACTTGATAAAGTAAATTTATATGAATTAAAAGTTAAACATGGTGGTCAAGAAATTAAGCGCCAAGTGCAAAGGCATTTTTTTTCCATTGCCCTTCCGTCGGCCTTATCGGTGCGCAACGATTTGGAAATCACAATCAAACTGGCAGCTGAATCGGCGGGGCAGGTTTATATTCAAATTTCTTCCCTCAATGATAAGGATCCTATATTCAAGAACGATAAATACAGTCAATCGCTGACACTGAAGTCAACCGAGGCAGCTGGAAAATTGACGGTCTCAAAAGACCAGCTGAGCAATTTAAAGACCGGCCAAGTCGAACTGCACGTGAGCTGTCTAATCGGCGGATATTCCGTCCATTTCAGGAAAAAAATTGAAATTACAGAATAGAAAGTAATGCGCGTGCAATGGCTCGGGGTGGGCTCGCTTCGTATGATCTGAACGATGGAAGAGTTTTAACGGCGAAAGTTACTTCCGTTGAATAGCGATTTTGTTAGTAACCCAATTTAGGTCCGCACGCAGGCCAGAGTTTTATCCTCGTCCTTGTTCAAAATAATTTGCACAAGGCCTTTTTGATGGGAATCTTTGATTTCTTTTACAAGAAATCCCTGAAAACTTTGAAAATTATACGGAACGTATCAAGAGTTCTTGGCATCGAAGCCAATATTCCAGAGGTTAACTTGAAAGGAAGGGGCTTTTTCGTTTTCTGGTCGGGCTTGAGTCAGATTGTGTTTTGAAATTTCAAATCCTCAAATTGTAAGATTTGAATCGGATTTCAAAAAAATGCTGAGGGTAATATGAACAAAGTTCTAGGAGTATTTTTGTAAATGATTTTTATCTTCGAAGTTTTGATGGAAAAAAAATACCATGTTTCAAAGTGAACTTCTGCCGAATGTTCTGAAAAAAGGAATGCAAAAAATTAGATTTGAACTTGAAGGAGATTGCTTGGGTAAAGAGGTATCTCAAAACGATTTTGATTTAAGACTTGCCGGGTTTAAAGTCGGCGAAATGCCTGCCGGAACCTTTGGAGATACAAAGGTAAAAGGTCCATTTGGAAGAAGCATGGCATGATTTTGACACATTGAAAGTAGATGATGGCCTAAAGAAAGTAAAAACAAGTGGATTTTATTTTACGAATTTGAAAATTATCGTTTAAATAGCCATTGGACTTTAGCATCTAAAGAAAGATCGCCTTCTGTCATTGTCGGTCCCTGAGTGAAAGCGGCATACCATCCTGATTTTAGGTGAATGAAAAAAGCCCAACCTCGTTCGGTCAAGGGTTCACTTTCAGTTTGTTTTTTAAACTGTGACAGCGGGTCCCCAGTCTTAACATATTCTGGCGTTTCAAATTTCGAATCACTTGTACTTATGTATTTGATGATATGATTGTTGTCATAGGCAATAGTATAAGTAATATTGTTTATTAAGACATCTACCTTTGGATAAAACTGACTGCTGTTAATGAGAAGTAATGTTGGGTTTCTAGATGGTTTTATATCTAATTTTTGTCCAATAGATGGCACTTTGGCTAACTTCAACTTGCGAGCTCCTGCAAAAGAAAAATTCACCATTACAGCTAAAGAAATACAGATAAGCAATCGCAGACTCATTTGTAAATCCTATTTTCGAAAATAGGATTTTGCAATGACGAAGCTTAACTCAGTGAACTTCCATTTATTTTCAATTTTCTCAGCCAAAACCGATGCAGACACTCGCATTTGGTCTGATACGATGTGCCACCGTGACAATTTTAATTTTTCACCGGACTTTTCTATGCTCCAGCCACCAACCGAGCGGGGTAAATTTTCTAAATTATCAATATACCAAATTAAATGGGCTTGGTATTCTTTTGGAATTTTATTTCGATCGGAATCGGAGAGATTTGCTAAGAAAATTTTCAATTCAGCGCCTAAATTTTCAAATTCAGAAGCCTTTTCGCCGGGATTTCTTTTTTCTGCAATCGGTTTTGTTCTTAGGGTTAAATTTATTTGCCAATGATCTGTCGATTCCTCTACAAGGCCAAGATTGAAAACAATTATGTCATCAATATCTGCCATTGCATAAGTTGTTCGACGATAGACTTCTAACTTGGATATTGAGTCACTCTTGTGAGATTTGGTTCCTGACGACCAATTTTTAATTTTTTGTTTAAACGAAGAATCTAAAAAATCAATTTGATCAGCAAACTCCATTGCCAACTGGCGGGCTTTTTTAAAAGGCAACGGTTGATCCAAAAGTTTGGCACTAAGGGTTTGAACTATTAGTTTTTGCGAAGCGGTCATATAAGTTTTCGAACTAGATACATTAATAAATTTATTGTTAACAAAGTGAATTATGAGATTTAATTTAAAATTAACAGAATGGGCAAGCGGTCTGTCATTCTCACTTTTTTCGGGCCAATCTAAACCAGTCGATTTCGAAATCGATTCTCCAATCCATACTACTGCGGCTTTGTCTTGGATACTTTCATTGGCTGAACCCATTTTACTCCCAATTAACAAACAAATGAAAATAAAAATAATCAGTTGAATTGGAAATGCCATTCTGTTGCCTCTGCAGAAACTATTACTCAAGGTCTTCAAGATAGGTGTATCCAGACAACCCTTCTTCGTAATGCTTAATCAACAATTTGGCTTCATGTTTTGAAATCGTGCCTTTTTGGATAAATTCTTCGGACGCCTGACGAACATTATCAATCATTCTATTGCGGTCGTATTGAACATAGGAAAGGACCTCGGTTACCGTATCACCCGGAACGTAATGATCAATCGTATAGCCGGCTGGGCCCATAGAAATATGCACGGCATCCGTGTCGCCAAATAAATTATGCAAATCGCCCAAAATTTCTTGATAAGCGCCAGTTAAAAATACGCCCAAATAGTAGGGCTCGGTTTCTTTTACTTCGTGGATTTGAAGTGTTTTTTTATACTGACCTGTTTTAGAATCTATAAACTTCTCAATTTTCCCATCCGAATCACAAGTCAAATCAGCCAAAGTGGCTTCGTGATGGGGCTCTTCTTTCAGACGATGAATAGGCATTACAGGAAAAAGTTGACCCACGGCCCAGGAATCAGGAACTGACTGGAACACAGAAAAATTACAGAAATAAATATCACAAAGTTCCTGGCGAAGTGTGAGTTCAATATCTTCAACATCGGGTGCGTATTTTGCTATTTGAAGCATCTTCGTAGCGATCGAAAAATACATGCTTTCACACCACGCGCGTTGTTCTAAATTCAGAACCCCGTATGTGAACAACTGCAAAGTGTCTTGCTTGGATTGGGTTAAATCATTAAAACATTCGTTAATATTTTCACGATTTACTTTTTCATAGATGTATTGCAAATCCTGCATGATGCCGGGATCTTTTTTAGTCACAAGTCGCGGAGGTGCTTCGCGATGCAAATGATTTACCCCCAAAACATTAAATATCAATACCGAATGATGTGCCACTAATGCGCGCCCCGATTCAGTAACTATATTTGGGTGAGGGATTCCTTTTTCATCACAAAGACCCTGCAAGATTGAAACAACATCGTTTGCATACTCTTGTTCCGAGTAATTAATTGATGAATCAGAATGTCCAGTGCCATCGTAATCGACACCAAGTCCGCCACCAACATCGATGTATTTTAAATCGGTTGCACCCATTTGATAGATTTCAGTGTAAAATCGAGCACCCTCTTTTAAGGATGATTTAATACTTTGAATAGAGGGGACTTGTGAGCCGATGTGATAGTGAAGAAGAACCAAAGAATCCATCATATTTTCGGATTTAAGTAGCTCGATACCTTCGACGATTTCCATGGCCGTCAAACCAAATTTAGAGCGAGCACCGGACGAATCCACCCATTTGCCTGCGCCTTGCGTATTTAATTTGGCTCGAAAACCAATCTGAGCTTTTGTATTAAATTTTTTGGCAACTTGAATAATCATCTTAAGTTCTTCTTTGCGGTCAACAACGATGATTGTATTTTTACCCAATTTTTGAGACAGAATAGCAGTTTCAATGTATTCGATATCTTTGAAACCATTGCAGATTATAACTGCATTTGGATTGTTCATTAGGGCTAACACCACTAAAAGTTCTGGCTTAGAGCCGCACTCAAGACCCAAACGCGTGTCTTTGCCAAAATGGACGATATCTTGCACCAAATGACGTTGCTGATTTACTTTGATTGGATAGACACCGTTGTATTCGCCTTTATAGCCGTATTCGCCAATCGCGTTTTGAAAACATTTATGAAGCAATTCCACGCGGGCTTTGATGATATCGGTAAAGCGAATCATGATAGGGACTCGAATTCCCCGATCTAATAAATCTTGAGTGAGTTCATATAAATCGACTGAAGGACCATTGAGGCCAGTCGGCGTGATTTGGACATTTCCATTTGAGTTAACTCGATAGTAGCCATTCCCCCAGTTGTTAATACCATATAATTCTGCGCTTTCTTCGGGGCTCCAGGGCTGAGTCTTGAGAGGATTCGACTTACTTTGTACCGGCAATTGACCGTTGCGGCCTTCTACGGTCAGAGTCGACGTTTCTTGTTTCATATCAATTTTAACGTCGCCTTTGCTTTCGTGTCCGAATTTATTTTCCATCATTGCCCTTTTTAGACCGCGCTAGGCGGTTAGTAAAAATGTAATCTCAATGCCTATTAAAATTAAGTTTCACTTTTGTATTTTAAAAAGTCGACCCTCGCAACATTATTTCACAATTAGGTTTAATATTTTTCCCTCTTTGTAGATAATTTTATCGGGAGCTTTTCCCGTCATAGCGTTAACAACAGCAGCAACCTGTAAAGCCAGCGTCACTGCTGAATCCTGAGGTTCCGTAGGTGAGATCTCGATTGTGCCCCTCATCTTGCCGTTAACTTGAACTCCGAGCGTAATTTTGTCATCTTTACATAAAGCCTCGTCATGAGCCGGCCATGACGCTAAAGACACAAGCCCTTGGCCTCCCAATAGTTGCCAGATTTCTTCGGCCAGATGAGGCGCAAAAGGCATCAACAATTGAGACAAAGGAAGAAGTAGACTTTTTGGTCTGGTTTCCTGTTTGTAGATTTCATTTACCAGGATCATCATTTGACTGATCGCTGTGTTAAAACCCATGGTTTCAATGTCATGGGTCACTTTTTTTATGGTTTTATGCAGGGATTTTTTTAACTCGTCTGATAAAGGCTTTTCATCCGCAATTACGGTCCCACTATCATCGAAAACTAAACGCGAGACACGTTCTAAAAATCGCTTTACACCTTCGACCCCAGTTGGGGACCAGGCTTTGTCTTTATCCATAGGACCCAAAAAACAAATGAACGTCCGTACTGTGTCTGCTCCATATTTTTCGATAACGTCTTCGAGTGGTTCGACGTTGCCTCGTGACTTAGACATTTTTTCGCCGTCTTTACCTAGAATCATTCCTTGATGTGCTAGCTTTTTAAAAGGTTCAGGATGCGAGACCAAGCCAGCATCGAAAAGCACTTTGTGCCAAAAGCGAGAGTACAATAAGTGGCCAACCGTGTGTTCGGGCCCGCCTACATAAAGATCCACCGGCATCCAATATTTTTGGGCTTCATAAGAAAAAGGTTCGCTTTCGTTTTGAGGATCTGTGAATCTTAAAAAATACCACGACGAGCCCGCTGAGCCTGGCATGGTATCAGTTTCACGAAGTCCCTTGCGCCCTGTTGGTGAAACATAGTTTACAAATTCTGGAACTCTGGCAAGTGGTGGTTCGCCTTTTTCGGTGGGCTCGTAATCTGCGACGTCCGGTAGAATTACTGGTAATTCATCGGCTGGTAAAGCAGTGAGCCCTGAATCAGGAAACCGCACTATGGGAAAGGGTTCGCCCCAATAGCGCTGTCGTGAAAAAAGCCAATCGCGTAACTTAAATAGAATTTCACGTTGGCCAATTTTTTGAACTTCCAAATGTTGAATCATTTTTTGAATGGCTGATTTTTTTTCTAAGCCATTTAAAAAATCGCTATTTATCATCGTCCCATCGCCTTCGAACGGCAACGACGCATCTGTTGTCGATTTTAAAACAGAAATGATTTCTAAATTAAATTTCCGGGCAAACTCAAAATCCCGTTCATCGTGGGCCGGAACTGCCATTATAGCGCCGGTACCATATTCATTCAGAACATAATCGCTGATCCAGATTGGAATGTCTTTTTTAGTCAAAGGGTGGGTAGCGTAAGCGCCAGTAAATTCGCCCGTTTTTTCAGTATTGGCTTTGCGATCGACTTCGGATTTAGATAATGTTTTTTTAATATAATTTTGAACAACATCTTTGCGGTCGGCCAAGCTAATTTTTGGAACGATCGCATTTTCAGGTGCTAGCACCATGAACGTGGCGCCAAATAGGGTATCCGGGCGGGTTGTAAATACCGTAATAAATTCTTCGGAATTTTTGAGTTTAAAATGGACCCGTGCCCCTTCTGATTTGCCAATCCAATTTCGTTGGCCATCTTTGGTCCGCTCGGGCCAGTCAACCGTGTCTAGATCAGCCAACAATCGATCCGCATAATCTGTAATTTTAAGCATCCATTGTTTCATTGGCATGCGAACTACTGGATGGCCACCACGTTCGCTTTTGCCGTCCATGACTTCTTCGTTTGCCAAAACTGTTTTCAAAGCTGGGCACCAGTTTACTGGCACTTCTTTTTGATAGGCGAGACCGCGTTCAAACAGTTTAGTAAAAATAAATTGAGTCCATTTATAATATTTGGGATCACACGTGGATACTTCGCGAGACCAATCAAAACTCAATCCCACTTTTTGCAATTGACGACGAAAATTAGCGATCGCTTTGTCTGTTGTTAGAGCCGGGTGGATTCCCGTTTGAATGGCAAACTGTTCTGCTGGCAATCCGAACGCATCGTATCCCATAGGGTGTAAAACATTGAAGCCTTTGGCTCGTTTATACCGAGAAATAACTTCGGTTGGCATATAAGACGCTGCATGACCAACGTGCAGTCCAGTGCCCGAAGGGTAGGGAAACATATCTAAGGCATAATACTTTGGCTTAGTAGATTTGGGATCTGCCTTAAAAGCACCATCTTTAGCCCACTTGGCTTGCCATTTTTTTTCGTTATCGTGTGAATTATTCATGAACGGATTCTCCCATTTTTGGGGAAATCTTCAATATTAAAATGCCTCATTGGCAAAGGTCTAAAAACTTTAAAAACGGGTTCTTGCCAGCGACCTCGACTGAAGAACAGTTTCCGGTTCTTGTTTGCTTCTGGATCTATTGTTACGGTGGTAAGTAGCCGTAAACTAAAGAGATGTCTCAGGATATAGAACGTCCCGCCAAATCCAGAAAGATACTTGTCATCGACGATGACCCCAATGGTATCGATGTAATTTTAGAACCTCTTAAATGGGAGGGTTATAACGCTGTGGGTGTTCACACTTTAGAGGAAGGTCTTCGCGTTATTGATTCCTGGATGCCTCTAATTATCGTAGTCGATTTCAAAGACAAAGATATGCGAATTCGGGCGATTGCTAAGGTTCGTGAAATTCGCCCATTCGCCTCGCTTTTGTTGCTGAGTGACGAATCAACTACTGAATCGATTATTTTGGGACTAGACAGTGGCGCTGATGATTACATTGTGAAGCCATTTGTACCACTTGAGCTTTTAGCCCGGATCCGCACTCATTTAAGAATTCGAGATTTACAAGAACAACTTATGTACGCGAATGAAAAACTAAAAGAGCTGGCCGATACCGATGATTTGACAGGGTTGCTAAATATGCGATCGCTCTACCAGAAACTTGAGTTCGAGTTGCAACGGGCCCGACGGTTCGGGCGCCAGGTGTGCGTAATTATGTTTGATATGGATCATTTTAAAAGTGTAAATGACGGCCATGATCATTTGTTTGGCAGCTATGTGATTTCTGAAATGGGTAAAATAGTTCGTGCCAATACCCGAAACATTGATATTCCAGCTCGCTATGGCGGTGACGAATTCCTAATTGTGTTAACCGAGGTAAATTTTGAGGGAGCCCTATTTTACTGCGAACGTTTGCGCAAATCGGTAGAGGGGACAACCTTTCGCAGCGGTGATGACGTAATTCAACTCACTATTTCAGTGGGGTTTGCAGTAACGGATCCGTATGAAAATATTTCTCCAAAGGAATTAGTCAGGCGGGCCGATCACTCGTTGTATGAAGCCAAAGAAAATGGCCGTAACAAAGTGTGTTTTTATAGAAATAAAAGCTCGGAAGCTGTTACGGAAAAACAAAAAACGGATATAAAAACAGTTTCGACGTTGAAAAAAAAGAAAAAATCAGATAATCCTGCTAGCGCTTCCAACAAGAAACGCAAGCAGAGAGTAGGATGAATCCATTTAGTATTAGCCAGCTTAGTGGCGTCAATCAGAGAGTCCGAGTCGCGCAATTAAATATTGTCGTTAGTGTGTTGGTATTGGGGCTTAAATTTTTAGGTTACTATGTATCGGGTTCGACAGCCATTTTTTCAGACGCACTTGAAACGCTTATCAATGTATTGACTGCGGTTACCGCCCTTGTGGTGATACGATTGGTAGCCATGCCTGCAGACGAAAATCACCCTTATGGACATGGTAAATTAGAATTTTTTTCGGCTGCTTTTGAAGGTGGGTTAGTATTTTTTGCGGCTATAGCAATCATGTTCGAAAGTGTTCGTGCCTTTAAGTCACAACAAGAAATAAATGAAATTCCGTTTGGAATGTTTTTCATTTTTGTTGCCTGCCTTGTGAATTTCTTTATGGCGTTGACTTTAAAAAAAGTCGGTCAAAAGGAAAAATCGGAAACTTTGTTAGCAAGCTCTGTTCATTTAATGAGCGACGTTTACACAACGGTTGGCGTTCTGGTCGGTTTGTTATTGGTGAAGCTCACAGGATTGATGTGGGTGGATCCTGTAATTTCGTTTTTGGTGGCCGTCCATTTGATAGTCGAGAGCTACCGTATTGTAAGGCGTTCTGTTTCCGGCCTGACCGACGAGATAGATTTAAAATCGCTGAAAGATCTGTCCACAGCGATCCAGAAAAACGTAAAGCCTG
>JAYTTH010000536.1:0-11033 GCA_043745515.1 Pseudobdellovibrionaceae bacterium
CGAAGGAGATATAAAATGAGTTCTAACTATTTAAAAGTTCCAAAACAAGCGGGTATCAGAAAAAATAAAATTTCTGGAAAATACTTAGCTGTAAAGAAAATCAAGGGCAAACAATTTTGTGCATCCTTTGATACGGTTAGAGAGGCGCAGGCTTGGCGTAATACGTTCGATGGTGAACATAAGGCTGTAGAGGCTATTAAAATAACTTCTACGCTGGGTCATGTTTGGAATCGAATGAAAGAGTTGCATTTTCCAAGTCTTGAATTAAGCACTCGCAGAATTTGGGAAAGAAGATGGATGCACTTATCTGATTTGGCGAATTATCACATGGAAGAAATAACTTCTACGACGATTAATCGCTGGATCGAGCAAAAGAAAAAATGGTTTGCTTCAGATAAGTATGCAGCTCTTGGCAGAGGTTCAGCAGGACGCTGTAACTTGTATAATGAATTGAATCTGTTTCAAACAATTTTCAACTGGTACAAAGCTGAAGACGAGTTTGAACATGAATCAAAAGACACAAGTACGCCCCTTCGACCTCGGCACAAGCACATGGCTTTCATCAGAGATACACCGAAGAAACCCGATGATAAAAAAATTCCGGTTGATGCTGCATTCAAATTTTTTTCAGCGTTACCAGAGTTATATCGTGATCTAGCGATGACTCAGTTTTATTGTGCGGGTCGGATTAGTGAAGTTGCAGGAATTCAAATTTCAAATCTGTATTTAGATCAAGAGTATATCTTAATCAAAAATGCAATCATCTGGTGTAATGCTAGTAAGATGTTTGAATACCTAAAACCATTTCCTAAAAACAGAGAGTCTCGCAGGGTTCATATTCATGCGTCACTTGCAGAAATTGTGAGTCGTCGTTTAAAAATGAGATACCCAGGCTGCGATTATTTATTTCATGTTGAAGGTAAGCCTTTAAATTATTGCACGATTCAATCTAACTACAGAATGGCGCAAGTAAAAACAGGCATACCCTACAGCGGAACACATTGTTTAAGGCATGGGATGGCGACACTTGCTCGACGAGTAGGAGGCATGGGTTTAGACTCAGTGATTGCGATGACAGGACACAAAGATCTTAAGCTAGCAGATCACTATTCTAAGATTGATGGTGAGGTTCAGAAAGAAACTTCATTGAAAATTTTAGAACATATAAATCGTCTCGGCTTGAACGATGAAAAACAAGATCTAGACACAAATGTAATCCCAATTAGGAGGGTGAAATGACCAAAACGAATAGAAATAGGGTGGACTGGGGTGGATTGGCCACTTTTCAAACATTTGACTTCAATGATTTGAATAGGTTAAGTGCCTAATGCCAGAACTCCCCGAAGTTGAAGTTTTAAGACGAGATTTGCTTAGTAAAATGCCAAAACCTGCGCGCCTTGTTCGTATTCAGCTTTTAGTGCCAAAACTGAGAACTCTTTTGAAATTGCCAAATTCGATTAAAAATCAACCGATCGAAGTTTTAGATATTAGGCGTCGGTCCAAGTATTTAATTTTTATCATCGACCAAGGTCTGCTTATAAGTCATCTTGGTATGAGTGGTCGGTGGCGAGTTTCTTCAGAATTAAAAAAAATAAAGCACGATCATGTTGTTTTGGAATGGGAATCGGGCGATTTTTGGGTCTATAACGATCCACGCCGATTCGGGGTTTTTGAATACTATAATTCTTTAGATCAAGTTAAATGGTTTAAAGATCTGGGTCCTGAGCCCTTGGACGCTGACTTTTCAAGTGGCCAAGTAGTTGCGAAAATCAGAAATTCAAATCGGGCAATTAAATCAATAATTATGGACGCAAAGGTCTTGGTCGGGGTTGGAAATATTTACGCCTCAGAATCGTTGTTCAAAGCCGGCATTAATCCATTTAGATTAGGATCCAAAGTAAGTGTAAAAAATCTGAATGCCTTACTGGTATTGATTCAAGAGACTCTGCAGAAAGCGATCGACAATGGCGGCTCTAGTATTCGTAATTATGTCCATTCAGACGGTGGCCAGGGCAATTATCAGCAACACCATTTGGTCTATGGTCGCGACGGTGAATCTTGTGTACAATGTGGAGATAAAATACGAATAAAAAAAATCCAAAGCCGAAGTACTTTTTGGTGTAACAAATGCCAGTCCTAAATAAATCTTGTCATTTAGGCTTTTTTCATTAGAATTTATCGAGTGTAACATTTTTATTAACAAAGGACATTTATGAAATCACTATTTGCATTGGCCGTGGTAGCGCTGACTTTAATGACGGGATTTACGTGCTCGAAAAATACTCCTGAGGCTGTTAAGAATGAAGCTCCTGCTGCGGGATACATGGACACGGCCCAACCTCAACCTTCACAAGAGCAAATGGCTCAGCCGCCAAGTGAGCCGCCACCGCCGACAATGGTGGATGGAAGTTCTGGCGCTGCAACTCCAGACCCTGAAACAAAATAATTTCAGCTGTTCACTCAGATTTTTTACGAAAGCCTGGCAAGTCCAGGCTTTTTGTTTTCCGTGACACTGTTTGCGAATCAATCTTGCTAATCAAAGTATTTAAAGTTCTAATTATAGCTGTTTAAAGGGACTAAATTTAGTACGTAAGAAAGGAAGCTTATGGAATTTTTTGGATTTTTGCAGACTCTTACTGGATGGGGAATCGTGATAGGCCTCGTCGTTGCCTTGATGCTAGGATTTTCCGGCGCTCCACTTTTTATTTGGGCGGTGGCAACACTTTTGTTTTTAGTTGGCTTGGGGGTTGACCAAATCCTGATCGTGGCAGTAGCAGTTGTTTTTGCCATTTTTGTGATTCGGCCATTGCGGGCCAATACAATCAGCGCACTGGTGATGAAACTTTTTAAGAAATTCGAATTCGTTCCCAAAATTTCACAGACTGAACGCACTGCTTTAGATGCCGGTGTTGTTTGGGTTGAAAAAGATTTGTTTTCTGGCAAACCTGATTTTGAAATGATGATGAAAGAACCCTATCCGCAGCTGACGGATGAAGAAAAAGCGTTCATGAATGGGCCAGTTGAAAAACTATGTCAAATGGCGGATCCTTGGAAAATTTGGCGTGATAAAGAAATGCCAAAAGCAGTTTGGGATTTTGTAAAAAAAGAAAAATTCATTGGAATGATCATTCCAAAAGAATACGGCGGTCTGGGTTTTTCGGCTATGTGCCACTCGGAAGTCATCATGAAGTTGTCGTCTCGATCTTTGCCTTTGACGATTACAGTTATGGTTCCAAATTCGTTAGGGCCTGCGGAATTATTGGTTCACTACGGAACGGAAAAGCAAAAAAATCATTATTTACCTCGTTTGTCGGCGGGGCTTGAAGTCCCTTGTTTTGGTTTAACGGAACCTTTGGCTGGGTCTGATGCCGGCAGTATTTCATCGTCGGGATTGGTTTTTAAAGGGTCCGATGGTAAAATGAAATTAAAGCTAAATTGGAACAAACGCTGGATTACTTTGGCGTCTGTCAGCTCGGTAATCGGCCTCGCGTTTAGAATGCGTGATCCTGAAAATCTTTTGGGCAGAGGTGATGATATTGGAATCACGTGCGCATTGATTCCCGCGACAACTCCTGGTGTTGTTATCGGTCGACGTCATGATCCATTAACGATTCCTTTTCACAATTGTCCAACTCAAGGTCACGATGTGGTCGTTGATCTTGAAGAATGCGTTGTCGGCGGAATTGGTGGCTGCGGCGAAGGCTGGAAAATGTTAATGGAATGTTTGGCTGCTGGGCGTGGAATTAGTCTTCCGGCTCAAGCAACTGGCGGTGGAAAATTAACGGCACGAGTTGTTTCGGCCCATTCAGTGATTCGAAGACAATTTGGTGTAAGCATTGGAAAATTTGAAGGAGTTGAAGAGCCTTTAGCCCGTATTGTTGCCAAAACCTATGCACTAGAAGCCATGAGGCGCTACACTTTGGGAGCCTTAGATAAAGGAATTAAACCACCAGTCATCACTGCAATTCAAAAATATTATTCAACGGAAATGGGTCGACAAATTGTCAATGACGGTATGGATATCATGGGCGGAGCCGGGATTTCTTTGGGACCCCGTAACTTATTGGCAGAAATGTATGTAGCAACGCCGATCGGTATCACGGTTGAAGGCGCTAATATATTGACTCGAACTTTAATCGTTTTTGGTCAAGGGGCACTGCGAGCCCATCCGTTTGCTTATCAGGAAGTCATGGCCTTAGAAGCCAATGATCTAATAAAATTTGATGCCGCTTTCTGGGGCCACATCGGGCACGTGGTTAGAAATTTATGCCGAAGCATTGTGCTATCCTGGTCGCGTGGCTACTTAGCGCTGGCTCCTTCGTGTCACCCGCAAATGAAAGTTTACTTTAGAAGATTGCAGTGGGCGTCCGCCAGTTTTGCTATTTTAGCTGATGTCGCTATGGGATCCTTGGGCGGTGCTTTGAAACTTCGAGAAAAAATCACTGGTCGATTTGCCGATATCTTGGGCCATATGTACATTGCGACCGCAATCTTACGCCGATTCGAAGCGGATGGTCGTAAAGAAGAAGATTTAGGTGTTGTTCATTACAATTTAAAATTTTGCTTAGCTAAAATTCAAGAAGGCTTTGATGGATTGTTTGATAATCTTAAAGTTCCAGGACTTCGTTGGTTTCTAAAAGGTTGGATCGGTGCGTGGTCACGAATCAACTCGCTGGGCAGTCAGGCCAGTGACGGATGGTCGCATCATATATCGGGACAAATTTTAGAAGACAGCGAATTTCGTGAACGTATCTGTGACGGCATTTATCTTCCAAAAGATAAAAATCAACAAATGGGTCGTCTTGAAAATGCGTTCAAGATCGTTTTAAAAAGCGAAAGTGCTGAAAAGAAAATTAAAAAAGCAATTCGTGATTCTGTGTTGCCTAAGAAAAAGATATTCGAATTGTTAGAAGAAGCAAAATCGAAGAATGTAATTACTGATGAGGAATTAAAGCTCATCAAGGAATCCGATTCTGTTCGATTCGACGCTATTCTAGTTGATGATTTTGATGAGGATCAATATCACAACCGCAAAGACTACCCTTAGTCGGCCACCGAAAAGGCCTCAGGTTTTGTGGCTTGCGAGGATGGTTAGGGGGATAAGGGGGGATAGTGAGCGGTCGCCTTTTTATTTTTTATATATATAGACAGCGCCTCGGGCAATTCCACTATTGTCATCGGCAGCAGTGGAAGAATTACTAATTTCACTAGAAATAGAATTTTCTTCAGGCGACGAAATTGCTATATTACCTGACGAATCGAGCGCAACGGATGAGCCAAAAAAAGTTTCGGAATGGCCATTTACAGCCTTTATGTAATTTGCCTGTGACCAGTTTGATGCAGAATCGCGATGGTACAGATAGGCAGCACCAAAGTTACACAAGCTGCCAGGGCAGGTTATGACAGCCGAATAGCTTAAGTTGTTTCTAATGACTCGGCTTTGATCATCACTCGCGGCCATCCCAACTAATAGATCCGAGCCTGCAAGTGAAATCGAGTTTCCAAATGAATCGTTGAGTGCCTCGTCATGAGATTTTATATAGGCTTCTTGTGCCCAATTCCCTGTGTTTGCCAGTTTAAATACGTAAACGGCTCCTGCCGCATTCACAGAGTTATCGTTTGATGAAGAGGTTCCATTCGTGATTGTATTTGCGGCTGATTGTTCAAAAGGCGCTCCGATGGCGATGGTGTCGTCGCTCATGGCAAGTGAGGAACCAAATTTATCGCCCGGATCTGAATTTGACGCCTTTAAGATGTGGGTAATTGAAAATGTATTTGCGGGAAATTCTTTATAAACATAAACAGCACCTGAGTTTAGCTTGCTATTTTCGGTTGAAAAGCCGGTGTAACTAATGGAACCAGTTCCACCGCTACTTTCACCAGGCGCACCGATTGAAAATTGCACAGGATTCGAAGCTAAGGCAACGGTTTGCCCAAAAAAATCGGTATTTTCAGTGTCTGGGGGTCTAAGCGTGCCCGACTGAGTCCAATTGGATCCACTTCGTTTGAAAATATAAGCGGACCCTTTGTTTACACCGCCGGCAGGGGCTCCAACTATCAAATAATTTCCCTTCATTTTTAGCGATGTGCCAAATTGCTTTCCTGCCGTGTTATCAGAGGGCTTAATCATCGCTTCAAAAGCCCAGGTGCTGCCGACACGTTTAAATATAAAGACAGCGCCGGAATTTAATGAAGTCGGGTTAGCAGAAGGTGCTGTTGAAAAAATAGAATTGTAGTTTGAATCATCGAAAGGGGACCCAACGGCGACCCGATCGTTATCAAGTGATACAGCAAAACCAAAATTATCTCCGGCATTGTTCAATGGCGATTTAATAAAACTTTCTAGAGACCAATCGCTGCCGATTTTTTTATAAATATAGGCCGCTCCTGAATCTGTGCTGGATTCGTTTGTGCAAGCTGTTTTTAAATTTGTAACGCTAGTGTACCCATTCATATTGCAAATTGTATTTGTGTTTGAGTCTTCATACGCGGCTCCAGAAACCATGGTGTCTGTTTGAATATCTACGCTCGAAGCAAATTGATTGTTGTCTTTAGAGTTAAAAGCTTTCACGTAAGCATGCTGTGATAGATTTACAAATAGCGGTGTTGCCACTCGAGTTTCAGTAAAGTTTCCAGCTGTGTCATAGGCGCGCAATCCGATATAGTAGGAAAGACCGTTTACAAGTGAAAGGGCATTAAGCTGGGTCGAAAACGAGTTTCCAGTGCCCGGGTTCGGCAATCCAACATCAGTCCAAGTTTGAATATCAGCAACAATTTGTGTTGGATTTAAAACAGTGCTGCCGACAGCAAGTTCGAAATGATCCAAATCACTGGCCGCGCTGGTCCATGTGATGCCAGGAATTTCTCGGTGAGAATTTATGATATCAATAGCAGATAAAACGGCAACAGGACCGGTATTGTCTGTTGTGTAATTGACCGGGCCAACACAATTTGAAATATTTACTGCGGCATCTTTCATCTGCACATAAAAAGTAAAATCGGCATTTGCAGACAATCCATTAAAAGTTACTGACTGAGGGTAGGTGGAAATCGTTTGTGTAACAAGCAGAGAGCCAGCCCCGCATCCTGCCGCGGAATAGATAAGTGCTTGATCGCCAATGCTCACACTGGCCATTTGCAACGTTAGGTTTGTCGATTGGGCGCGGGCAGCCGCTGGCACCAAGCGAGTTACTAGGGGATCCGACGGATTGGTCGTATCTAACGCGACAGTGACGCCGGAGCCCGAATGGTTATTCAGTCCCTGCAAAACACCAGTAAATACTGTGTTTGATAAAGAATTGGAATACAAATCTTGGAATGTGCTGCCGTTAGTGACAAAGGACGCTACTTTTAAAGATGAGATATCGTCACCTGCTTGCACCGTGTAGCTGAATTTGATGACACCCTTTGAAGATACGTTGTACGAACTAGTATAGTCGGCCAAGCGCCCGGGAGTGCCAGTGATTAAGTTTAGTTTTGGTAAGCTCGCTGTAACGGGGATGCTTAGGTCTAATTCTTTGTTTAGGTTGAGATACAAATTGATCATGCTTCCAGCTTTTAGAGCCGCTCCCGAAGCTGTATCCGTAGAGATGAAACTTACAATCGGTGCCGTTGAACTGATCCTTAGGGATTGTGCTCTTAGTGTGCTATTTCCGGCCGTGTCTTTAATTTCCAGACCCATATAATAATCGCCGTCAGGTAATGTTGCCGAGAAGTCTGTTGGCCTAGTTGCTTGATCCGAAAAAACGGATGATAAAGTCTTTTGCACCAAAGGACTGGTTTTTCCATCCGGGTTTAAAGTAACATAGATTTTATAAGACAAAGCATTGTTGGCCACTAAGTTATCAATCGTGACTGAGTTAAAATTGGCTCCCGTAACGACCCCTATAGATGTCGAGGTGAAATTGGCAATTTTTGGAATTGAATTGCCAGTTGCAGAAAGGTAAAAGCCAGCACTATTGGGCGCACTTAAGGCAAAAATGGAAAAATCGGGAGCCACTTTGTCTATTGTTATTGAAAAATCTTTAGGATCACTTTGTCTTCCTTGCGAGTCAACGCTCGTTAAAAATAAATTTTGATTGCCGCTTGGAAATGAAGTCGTATCTAAAATCGCTGCTGTCCATTCAGAATTGACGCATTTTACAGATCCTCCGACACCGTCTAAAAAAGCAATTTCAGAAAAAAATGGGTATGAACTAATACGTTTGTAGGCATGAATTGTGGCTTCATTGCCGGCGCAGCTGCCAGTCAGGCTGAACTGATTATTTAAAGCGATCACGCCTGTGGTTGTCGCGATATTATTTATTTTTGTAATGATCACCATTGGTGTTGCAGAATCGATATTAACTGAAATTTGATCAGTAGAAAGACTCACAGAGCTGGTACTGGTTGCAAACGAAATTTTGAATTCGTTTGTAAGCACAGTCGTTGGCATTGCTAATACTTTAAGTGGAAGTTTAATCGTTGGTTGCTGGCTTGATAATTTTATTTTCACTTTTCCGTCTGGGTAGGGCGGGGCCAAATACGAATTGAGTCCACCGAAATTGATTTCAATTTCAATTTCCTGATTCAAATCCGATTGCGACTTAAACTCAATTTCGGATGTTCCCAATTCTGGAAATTTCGATTTCGTTTCGCCTTTATTAATTAGAATTGAATCTTTTGATTGGGAAAAATTAAAGCCACCAATATCAACCTTTTGACTTGTACAGCCAATCAAGATCGACATAAGGAAAGCCAATAATAGTGCGAAAGCCCGTAACATCATTTTACATCCCGCCTTAGGTCTAGTCGGATGAATTGGCATTTTTCTTGAGCTATTTTCGTTTTATTACGTCTTAGAGTGGGATTTATTAAAATGGTACGTGGAATTGGGGTCAGGATTTATCTCGTCTTAAGGATCGCCAAATGCATCGACCGCAGATGTTTTGTGTTTAGAGATAAATGTTATATCAATGTACGCCGGGTTTTCTTTTTCGTGTTTAGCATGGGAAATAGATCTTAAATTCTTTATTGTAGATTTTAAATCTTTCCATTGAATCGGACCTTTTTCTTGAAATATAATGTAGGCAATGAGTGCTGTCGCGGTAGCAGTGGATTGAGAAGTTCCTGATAGATAAGTTTTTGTGTCATTTAATCCAAAGCTTTCAATTTGCACTCCAGGGGTTAGAAAATCTAGGAAACGATGCCCATAATTTGAAAACTTGGCTGAAGATTGTGATCGTTCGGCCGCGCCGATCGCAAAAACATTATCAAATCCATAACTCGCTGGATAAAAAGGATTTAGATCGGTATTCAAGCTTTGATTGCCAAGTGCAGCCACCAGCGGGATGTTGTTTAGTTTTAGTTTTCGAACCAGAGCCTGTTCTTCTTTGCTAAATTCATAGCCGCCACCAGAGTAGTTTATCAACTGGGAATTGTTTTCAAGTGCATACTGAAACGATTGGTTTGAGGCCCTCAACACGCCCGTCGAGACGGCGTCGGAATCAAAATACTTTACAACTTGAAAACAAAAATACTTCTCCAATTTTAACTTTTTTAGTTCTTTGTAGATTATCCCGGCGATATGAGTGCCATGCCCGTGCCTGTCTTGAATGTTATTGGAATTATCATAAAAATTCCAACCGTGTACGTCATCTACAAATCCGTTACCATCGTCGTCGATTTGATTATTGGCTTTGTCGCGGTTTTTGGAATCCAGACCCGTCTCGCCGGGATTTGTCCAAAGTAAATTTGATAACGTTTTGTTATTTAAATCAATGCCTGTGTCTATAATCGTAATTATGAACTTTTTAGGGAAGACCAAATCATTGGACTGCGCTGCATTCAAAATTATTACGTAGTCTAAAACTAAAATTACTAACAAGGCTAAATATATATTAAAATGTCTGCGCATCTGTTTCCCCCAGTTGTGCGTTTCGATTGCGAAATTCTTTACCCAAAGTGTCCGTGGGTGATTTAACCAGTAGTCTTGGATTGACCACCTCAAAAAGAGTTTCGGTTGCTTTTGTGGTTAGGCACTTTTCAGATTCCAGGATAAACTTTTTGGCATTCTTGATTTTGTAGTCAAATCGAAATCGGCAATTATTTTTGTCTTCAAGATACACGATACGATCCCAAACATTATCGTACTTCATTTTTTCTTGCTCGGAAATTCCTTTCCATAAAATCATATTTAGGTACTCGTCGTATTCATAGTGCCACTTGATTTTGTTTTTCTGCTTAGCCAAGTTTAAAAGGCCTTGTTTATAAATGAAACTCGTTTTTGTTCCGATTTTCTCAATGAGCCCGTCTTTAGAAATAATGACCTTGAACGGGGCCTTTGTTTTAAGCATGAGTTGAGTGATTTGATTATTTTTATATAGGACATAAATGGGCTGTTTTCCATTGGGCACCCAATAGCTAAGCTGGCCGTTCATCGAAAAAAAATAAGTAGCGTGGGCGTCGATATACCGAAAATAAGGCCCCGTAACGGTAACGGTGTTTTGAGTGTCTTGGTTCCAGTATGTGTCGGCAGCAGACTTTTTAAACGTCAGGTATTTTCCCTGCTCACATTCAAAGAAAACAAGTTCGTTTGAGGCAAAAGACAGTTTGTAATCAAGGGGTGAGCACCAGTTAGGTCCAAAATAGCCTTTGAATAGAGAGCGCGAGCTATAGTATCGTTGTATCGAAATAGCGTTTTCAATCCTATCCACGTGAGTCAGTCTAAATTCGCCAAATTCTTTTCTGACGTCTGCCATGCTACTAGCTACAAGAAACAAATAGAAGAACAAATTGAAATAGAACATTAAATCCCCCTTTGAGTTGACGAAAAGCCTCGGGGTGTACGGTCTGTGTCGCTTCGTGTTTAGAGGTATATGGAAAATCGCTGCCATACTAAACTGTCTTTAAATCGAGCTCGCGCTTGAATTTTAGTCAGCTGTCTAATTGGTCCCACTGATGACCATTTCCAATACAGGCGTAAAGAAGTTCTAATGAAAATCAAAGTTAGAAGCTATTTATTGATATTTGGCGGAAATTTAGGTAAAAAAAAC